>JAPKCW010000269.1:0-2380 GCA_028822815.1 Nitrospinaceae bacterium
GACGAGACCCTTTTGTGACGAAGCCTTCGGTAAGATTCTTGAAGAACGAACTCTCGAAGAGTTTAATGATAAGCTACATTTTCCAGACGCTAATGATAATATTCTTAAAGAGCTTAATTCCGCACTAAAAATCAGGATGAAAATTATCAAATCTAAACAAGAGAGGGAGGATATGGCGGGAGGGTAGATGTCACTGCTTGTTTTTTGCGAGTAGACAGAATGAGTTACTTGATTTTAGTTATTTTCTCCACTTCATCGACTACGGCCTCGGCAAAGGCCTTGGCTATAGAGCTATCTTTCCCGATTACAAGCCTTTCATAGACGATTAAATCTTCATCGCTTAAAAGAGCCTTGCCTTTATCAAGAATTTTAAGGAATGGTTTTTTTGCTGTGTTTTCGTCTACCGGAACTTCCAAGGCTTCTACTAGATTTGCTTCAGCAAGACACCCAATGCCCTGGCCTATCGCCGCAACTACAAATTCACTTTTATAGCGATCAGTCAGTAGTAAGCGTACCATTTTATCTTCCCAGAGATAATTTCGAGCTCCAGAACCGCCTACAACGACCACTCCTTGGAACACAGCCTTGATTTGTCTTGTCCCGGTGCCACCGGTCACATAGCTATCTCCCGTAATTCCTTCCATTGAGTCGACAATAAGCCTGTCTGGCATGCGCCGCCCTGTTTTTATTCCAACAGCCTCCTTCATTTTCCCAGAAGCGATGATAATATTGGCGTCTTCGCTTTTAAAAAGCTCATAGGGGATTTCCAGTTCTTCCTCATCGTAATAATCTTTCGGAATGATTATTAATATGTTTTTCCCAGTCAAACGTCCCATAAAATGCAAACTCCTTTTTGTGCAAATGAATTTAGTTCCTCTCTCACCTCCTACAACGGGTCCCCTAAAAGTAAAGCGCGTCTAGGTGTGTCGAATCAGCAAAAACGCGAGGCCAGTATTTTTATATGGGAGCGGAGATTAAGTTACGTGGATTTAACTGAATGAGAGTATTTCCCTTGCTTTGGAAAACCAGGGTTTTTCTGAATATTCTCCTGAAAGTTCCATGAGGGCCTCTTCGTAATCATCGAACCAGTAGGCATCCGGGTTTGATTCAAATACAAGAAACTTCGCGTTATTTTCAACATTGGCCGAGCGGTTATATTTAAAGAAAACCTGACCGTCTGACATCCCCACCATTTCAACCTTACCGGTTTCATGCGACATGACTAGCCGGGCTCTTTTTGCAAGTCCTGAGCATTTATTTCGTGCCTTCTCAAAAATTTCATATCCATCTTCAACAGGGATAGCAAAAGGTTCGTTGCCGAGTGTTGGTCGGCAGAGGAAGACATAATAAGGCGGAACACCTATAAAGGACAATCGGTTGAATAATTCTGCTAAGACATCTGGATCGTCATTTACCCCTTTTATCAGCGGAGTCTGGTTGACTACGATGGCTCCCGACTGCATCAACATATTAAGGCCTTTCACGGCAATTTCAGTCAGTTCTCTCGGGTGGTTGAAATGAGCCATGATGTAAATTTTCTTTTCATCAGTGCTGTAAGTTCGAATCATCTCGTGCAGTGAAGGGTCGTCGGTGATCTTGTATGGGTTGAACGCAGGGATCTTGGTTCCGATACGGATGATTTTTACATGGTCGATCTCACGAATTTGTTTGATGATCGGCTCCAGCTTGCTGGTGGACATAATCATGGGGTCCCCACCAGTCAGCAAGACGTTGGTTATCTCTTTATGTTCACGGATATATTCGAGGCCCTCTGTAATGTCTTTTGTGACTTCATCGTTCTCGTCCATAAATAATCGTTTGCGGAAGCAAAACCGACAATAGGCTGCGCACACTTCGTTAACAAGAAGAAGAGCGGTAGATGTATATTTATGTTCCAATCCTTTGACTTTAGTGTACTTTTCCTCATTGGAGGCATCCAACTGCCCCCAGTCATCGAGTTCCTGAATATCTGGCATTACGATACGACGGATCGGATCGTCTGGATCATTCCAGTCTATCAGTGATTGATAATAGTCATTAGTCCTGAAAACGAACTGCTCGTTGACTTTCTCCAAATCGCTTCTTTCCGCCTCGCTCAGCTGGGGAATTTGCGCAAGTTTGGTCAAATATTTTGGGGATTTAGCCTTCTTTTGCCCATTGCCAGGAGCATGATTTTCATTATTGTCTGCGGGTCCACCAAAGTATTTTTTTATAGTCATCTTCTTTTTATCTCCTTCAAAAACAACTCTTTCAACTAAAATCCCAGATCAAGATCATGGAGCCAAAATTCATGAAGCCTACACGACAAATCGAATGTTATCTTTAAATCCGGGGTTTAACGATGGGAATTTCAGGTTAATGTCCTTTTCCCAACTTTAGA
>JAPKCW010000270.1:0-2375 GCA_028822815.1 Nitrospinaceae bacterium
CAGTAAACCTGGGTGTATTTATCCTTCGAGTCTGCCAGAGGCATGATCATATGCGAATAGCATTGCGCCATAGCGGAACCATGTCCGAAAAATGTTTCCCGGCTGATTTTATCTGCCTCCAGAACCGCCTGATACGTATCCGGGGCCTTGAATTCCATCCAGCTCAACAGCGTGGGACCAAAGTCAAAACTGATCTTCGAGTAATTATTGACCCTTTCGATGACAACGCCCTTTTCATCGAGAATTCGGGCCCTGGTATTGGGGGCATAACATTCGGCATTGATGCGCTCATTCCAATCATGAAAGGGATACGCCGATTCCTGATAGGTAATGGCCTCTAACCATGGATTTTCCCTGGGCGGCTGGTAGAAATGACCGTGGATACAAATAAACTTGTTCATGAGTTAAAATTTATTTTTGGCATTTTAAAAAGATAACAGCCAGGGGAGGCAAAACGAGGTTGACCGAAAAGGGCTTCCCGTGACAAGTAACGGACTCACTTTTTACAGCTTGCGGATTACCAACTCCTCCTCCGCCAAACTCTTCGGCATCACTATTCAGAATCTCCTCCCAGGCTCCTTCATAAGGAACCCCGATGCGATAATCAAACCTTGGAACCGGTGTGAAATTCAAGGCCACGATAATTTTTTCATCAGTTCCCTTCCGCATGAGAACGAGAACACATTGCTGAGAGTCAGAACAATCAATCCATTTAAATCCTTCAGGAGAAAACTCATTTTCGTGAAGAGCAGGTTCATTTACATAAAGACGGTTGAGGCTTTTCAGCCAAAACTGCAGGCCTTTATGGTTTGAATGCTCCAAAAGATGCCAGTCAAGACTCTTATCATGATCCCATTCTGCCCACTGTCCGAATTCCCCTCCCATGAAAAGAAGTTTTTTTCCGGGCTGAGCGAACATATGCCCGAATAACAACCTTAAGTTCGCGAACTTTTGCCAGTCATCCCCGGGCATTCTGGACAGCAGGGAGCCCTTGCCATGAACCACTTCATCATGAGACAGGGGTAAAATAAAATTTTCGTGGTAGGCATACAACATCCTGAAGGTCAATCGTTCATAGTGAAACTTCCTATGGATGGGATCTTGTTGCATGTACTCCAGTGTGTCATGCATCCAGCCCATGTCCCACTTCATCCCAAATCCCAGCCCCCCCACATAAGTGGGTTTCGAGACCATGGGCCAGTCCGTGGATTCTTCAGCCATGGTCTGGGTATGAGGATGATTTTTATACACCTGCTCATTAAATTTCCGTAAAAACCCAATAGCTTCCAGATTTTCCCGGCCTCCATGAACATTGGGGATCCACTCCCCTTCTTTGCGTGAGTAATCCAGGTAGAGCATGGATGCCACCGCGTCAACACGCAAACCATCGATATGAAACATATCTAACCAATACAGCGCATTGCTGATAAGAAAGCTGGATATTTCATTCCGGCCATAATTAAAAATATAACTGCCCCAGTCCGGATGGAAACCCTGCTTGTCATCGGCGTGTTCATAAATATGGGTTCCATCAAAATTACCCAAAGCGAATTCATCGACAGCAAAATGGGAAGGCACCCAATCCAGTATCACCCCAATATTGTTTTGATGCAGGGTGTCCACAAGATACATGAAATCCTGAGGCGTTCCGTATCGGCTCGAAGGGGAAAAATATCCCGTACACTGATAACCCCAGGAACCATAGAAGGGGTGCTCCATAACGGGAAGAAATTCGACATGGGTGAACTCCATTTCCTTGAGATACTTGGTTAAAAGTGGTGCCAATTCACGATAGCTGAGCCGGGAACCTTCGGGCTTACGCATCCAGGACCCGAGATGCACCTCGTAAATAGAAATGGGACTGTTAAGAAAATTATGCCGCTCGCGTCCTTTGTCCATCCAGTTTTGATCATTCCACGAGTAGTCCAGATCCCAGACAATACTTCCGGTCTTAGGGGGTGTTTCACATAACATTGCAAAAGGGTCAGCCTTCTCAACTTGATACCCATTTTGACGGGATTGAATATAGTATTTATAGATATCGCCCTTCTCGACATCGGGAAAGAACCCTTGCCAAATCCCCGACTCCTGAATGGGATTCAATATGTGCTTTCCCTTTTCCCATCGGTTGAAATCACCTACCACATGGACTTGTTCCGCGTTGGGAGCCCAGACCGAAAAGTAAGTACCACCCTTTTCCTCAATCCTATGAGCTCCCATCTTTTCATAAAGACGATAATGATTGCCTTCATTAAAAAGATGCAGATCATCATTCGTCAAAAGGGAAAAAAATGAGGTTCTCTCATCTTCACTTTTCCGGGAATTTTTCGATATGCTTCGGGTCATTTTTTCAGTTAATATGGCTTATAAACAAA
>JAPKCW010000058.1:0-11064 GCA_028822815.1 Nitrospinaceae bacterium
CGGAAAGCAGGAGAGAGTGTTCTTTATCGACCACTATCAGCATGGCCTCCAGTCGTCTCAGCATTTTATCAGTACGCCAGTCTTTGGCCAGTTCAACTGCTGAGCGGGGCAGGTTTCCCTGAAATTTTTCAAGTTTTTCTTCAAACCGGGCAAATAAAGCAAATGCGTCTGCGGTGGACCCGGCGAACCCCCCGACCACCTTGTCGTGGTGCATGCGCCGGACTTTGCTGGCGGAATGTTTCATTATTGTATTGCCCAGGGTGACTTGCCCGTCACCACCTATGACGACCTCCCCCTTATGGCGAACAGCGAGTATTGTGGTTGCTTCCATCATATTGAGTATTGTACTGGAACAGAATAAAAAGGGAAACCGGATTAATATTATTTCATTGCGGGTTTTTCTTTGGCGCGAGGATGTGCCTTGTCATACGTTTCGGACAATCGATCGAGTGTCAGATGTGTGTATTTCTGAGTGGTGGACAGACTGGAATGCCCCAGTAGCTCCTGAATGGAGCGCAAATCCGCCCCACCTTCCAAAAGGTGAGTGGCAAAGGAATGTCGGATCGAATGCGGGGAGACCCCGCCCGAAAAATTCCCCTGTTTGATATATTTTTCTACAACTTTACGCACTCCCCGGGTGGAGATTTCTGTCCCCCGATAATTCAGGAACAGTTTGCTCGTGCCGGAGCCAAACTCCCGGATTTTATCCTTCCTGATGTTAAGGTACATTTTCAGAGCCTCCACACAATGGCGTCCCAGTGGCAGAAGGCGTTCCTTTCCGCCTTTTCCCAGCACTTTGACCATGCGGGAGTCAAGGTTGATGTCCTCCAGGGTCAGCCCAACCAGTTCACTGATACGCAGCCCACAGCTGTAAAACAGCTCCAGCAGAGCCCGGTCGCGAACAGGCAGGAACCCTTCACCCTCAGGCAACTGCAAAAGGCGGAACATTTCATCGACGGAAAAATATGCGGGAAGTTTGTTCTGCATTCGGGGCGCGGGAACGGTTTTGGCGACATTGGTTTTCAGATAACCTTCCCGACACAGGAAGCGAAAAAACGAGCTCAATGTTGAAAGCTTGCGCCGCATGGTGGCACCCGAAAAATTCTTCTCATAAAGATGGCCCATGAATGAGCGCACCGCTAACCGGTCTATTTTTTCGAGTTGAATGGTGGAAGATTCAATGGCATGACCTGAGCGAGTCAAAAAATCCTGGAACTGGGAGATATCATTGAGATAACTGTCCAGCGTATGTGGAGAAGCGTTTTTTTCCACGATCAGGTAATTTTTGAACTCCTGTAAGGCCTTTTCCATTAAAGAACCCCTTATTTATCAATAGTATCAAAATACCCGACCCTAAGGGGGAAGTCAAGTTGTTCAAAATCATATTTACGGTTTGAAACTGCTATGGATTGAGTCCATAATTCTCTATGTACATATTTTGTTAACCGCTGACCCAAAAACGGGTCGCTTAAGAGCATCTCTGAAAATTATTTTTTGGCCATGAGCGGCTCTTATAAAATAAGGGCCACGAGTTGCCTTAGAGAAAGTTACAGAATAAATAGAGAGCCTTCTAAAATATTTTAGCCATTTAGTTGGCAGGGAGCATTATGTCTGATTCAACCAACCCGGAATTTAAAAGAGAACAAAAGCAAGCCGGTGAAGGATTCCGAACGGTGTCCGAAATTCGCCAGAGGCTGGACATTCTCGCAGAACATGTAGAGTCCAGAAAAGAGGCACTGGAAGAAGAAATTCAGGAGACCCTGCACGAGTCGTTAGCCAATGCGCGCGATTCGATGGAACGGATCGAAGAAAACATCGCGCCGAAAGTGGAAAAAGCCATCCGCACGAAGATGGAAGAAATCGACCGTAAGATGGTGCGCATGAACGAAGATGGGCTCGAAGCGGTGCGGGAAGAACTGGTGAAAGCTACCCCGGAACTTAGCAAAAAAATACTGGAAGATCTCGACAAACTGGTGGCGGAAAACACCCGCTTTGTGAAAATGGAAATTTTGAATGAGATCAAGGAAGAACTCAAAAAATCGGTTCAGTCGGCAATAGAGCCCATCAATGATAAACTGGAAAAGGATCTGCCTGCATCCAAAGCCCTGGCAATTTCTGCGCTGGCCCTGGCTGGTGTGGCTCTATTGGGAACGATTTGGTTTGCTGTCAAGTAACCAGCCAGAACAGGAAAAAGAAAAGAAAGCCGGAAAGAACCACCTGCCAGATGAAGCTGAATCCCGGCCCGGTAAAAAGGATCAATACAGAACTGGCACAGAGGATGAGGAATGCCAGAATATGCCGGGTGCGCTTTTTTAGGATCGGTTCCGGTTCCATAAATTTTTAACCGCTTTTTTCCTGCAAAAGCAGTTTCTTGATATCTTCAAGAGCCAGAAGTTCTTCGGCCTCCAACAACAGGTTATCGGCTGAAAACTCGCTTTCCAGACCCTCTGCCTCTTTGGGGTCAGGGCGAAGGCCCAGGCTGGGCGAAGAATCAAGATAGTTTTTGATATCCTCCTGGCTGAATGTGCTGAGGATAGCTTTCGCGAAATTAGCCAGAAGGGACTCCAAATGTTTGACCTGCTCTAAAGGTACGCTGTAATGTTCCTGAACCGTCAAGGCATAGCTCATCTTCAACGCACGCCCTCCCAGGCTTAGGGGATGATCTTCCGACATGTCATCGTGGGGATACAGAAATTGAAGCTTTCGCCTGGCTTTTCTGAGCAGGCGAAAATTTAATCCGAACTTTTCCCCAATTAGAAAAGAAAGGCTCGCATGGGCTCCCTCAAGCTCGGCAAGCTGTAACGCTTCCCGGCAATATTCCTGTACCTGTTCGATTTCCATATTTCGATTTTGAGCTACTAGCGCAAAATACTATCGCCATGCGCCTGATGGTGTATGTATGAACTCTGCTTATTATTCTTGTAATGGGGATAGAAGTAAACCTTTTTAATGCGGGAATTTCCGGTTTTGGCCCAAGGAATTGTTTTATAGTTTACCGGTTATACAATTTGGCGCAAAGATAAGCAAAGAGCCGGGTCGCAGAATGAAGGAAGGGTTCTTCTCCTTTTATTGGCCGCACGTGGATGAAGTGCATGCCCGCATCGATTGCTCCCCCATCGGTTACATAATTGTCCCCAATCATGCACACCTTGGCGGGGTTCTGCAACTGCAGAAAGTCGGTCATGGCGATCTGGAATCCACGCGGGTCGGGTTTGGCGGGTACGTTGCTGACAACTTTTACCCCCATTTCCTGGAATGGTTGAAACCGGTCTTCCCATGCATTGGTATAAATGGCTATTTTAAATCCTTTTTCCAGCATGGCGCGAACATGGTCTATCACGGTAAGGTTATATTCTCTGGCATGATGAGGGCCAAGGGTGCCATCGGCATCGAGAAGAATCCCCTCAACGCCTTTTGCAAGGAGTTGATCGATGGAGATATCCTCAAACCGTTTTACCTTCATAAAGGTCTCCAGCCGGGAAGGGCAAAAGGGCAGGGCAATCAACCGGGAAGTTTTGGCCCAGGTGAGGCCTTCGCGTTGCGGAGAGGGAGCGGAACTCATTTGGTGGCAGTTATTTTTCAGGAAACTATTGTGAATTCAAGTGCCAGCCAGCAAAAGCTATTATTGCTGAGTAGCGTTACGCTGGTTACTCAAGAACCGATTCTGCGGCGAGAACACCGATCTGGGCCCAATCTACCAGTTCGTCCATTTCTTGCTTGGACATTTTCAGGGTTTCTAGATAATTTTCATCAGCGGCCTGGTGCAATCCCGTTTCAAAAGGATGGTCCAAGCCATATTTATTCGCGATCCGGTTTGCGGTACTGACCAGGCGAGCCAGATTCGGCGTTTGATCTTTTTCCAGGCCGGGTCCACCGTGAGCCTATGTGGCCTCAACGATTTTCGGCGAAACTGGCCACCATTCTTTCAGGTAAGCCGCACCTAACTCTGAACGGCTTATACCAAAAAAGTTTTTTTCCAGCGCTTCCAAAGGCTGATCGGGATCATTAAAATCGGTGGTTGCTAGAAACTGATCGAATTGTTCAGGGACAAGATTATCATCAAACAATAATCCGATGTCATGAACCAGACCGGCCAAATAACAGGAGTCCAGCTCTTCTTTATCTGTTAAGACTTTGCTTCCCAGTTCACGGGAAAGGATGGCAACGGCTAGGCCGTGCTTCCAATACCGGGTTTTCCCAAATGTTTGCGGTACCTTAATGCTATTGGGAAGTTCCACCGTATAACATAACTCCAGCACTGCCCCGACTCCCAAACGCACAATGGCATCCTCAATATTTTGTGCCAGGTCGCGCGCCCTCCGCCGAACAGGACGCTGTTGGCCATGGTAATTATTCGTGAAGATATAACAGGATCAGACGAAATAAGCCGCCGAACATCTTCTACATCACAATCGGGATCATTCATCAGCTTCTGTAATCCGATGAGCACATCGGGAAGGGGAGGCAGGTATCTGCTCACCTTCAGTTTTTCCAGAATAAGTTCTCTCATGGCAAGTTGCTAGAAAAGTATAATATTTCGCAATGAGGCGGGGCGTAAAATCTCCGGTGCCAAGGTAATGCTTTTTTTAGAGTAAAGCTATTATTAAATTCGGTTCAGAGATTTTGGTGAGACGCATCAACTTCTTGCAGGGTTGTCGGTCAAGATCGAAAACCAGTTTGCCCATTGGCAATTGACTCCGGCCGAAACAGAGGTGGAGTTTCTTTTGCTCAAAGGTTTCTCATTGAAAGAAATCGCCGATATGCGCAATACAAAGCTGAAAACCGTGCAACAACGGTCGCAATCAATTTATCAGTAAACCAGCCTGGCCAGCCGCTCCGAACTCGCCGAGTTTTTCCTCGAAGACCTGCTTCCCCCAGCGTGAGACCCCATTCGGGGTATGAAGGGTGATGAAGAGGTTATCACAGCTAAGGAAGAATATCACGGCCACCGGCGGCTCGCCGGCCACGGCTGGTGGCAGTGTCACGCTGGGCATATTTATAGCCACAGTCTTTTTGGTTGGAAATTGTAACCATGCCATCGTGCCTATCTTTCAAGGCTTCGGTTTCGGCTATATCGGCCACATGGGAATCAGACACCAGCAATATGGTATTCAATATTAGAAGAGGAGGGAAAGCAAACCTGGTCACCCCAAGAGCCAAATCTCTCAGGTTCTGCAAGGTGTGATCTGTATCTTCCAAAGTTTTTATTTTTACTTGAGCCAGTTCGAGCTCTTTGTCAAGCGCCAAACAGGAGGCCTGGCTATCCTCAGACTGGGCGATATAAACCTTTCCTGCGGCACAACCCGAAAACAAAAAACATAAAACGCCAAAAACAAACAAACGCAACCAACTCTTCATTCTCTACTCCAACCCACTAATGTTGATAAAATTTTTTTAAAGATTTTGCCCTGAGAAGCAAACCAACTCAAAAGGATTGAGATTTAGGGCCCTTAGAAAGAAACAACTAACAGGAGGAAAAATAACGGGGATGTAATAAGGGGCATTTAAACAAGTGATCCTAGCCAATAATATAACCGATTTCCCCTGAAATGGAAACTAAAATCCCCCTGGCACTCCTTTTTTCCAGCACTTTAAACTTTTCTGCCAAGTTTTATAGCGTATTCCGGATATTCATGCTACACTGGGGATGTAAAAAAGGGTTGTTTGTTTGCAGTGTAAGTTGGTTCCTTCTATTTTCTCGCTAGAGCAAAGGTGTAAAACGATTTAGTTTAGTAGACTAAAGGAAGTTTGGTTTTTTCTCGAAGTGGTTCTCTGAAAGTCCTTGCATCAATCCACCCAATTAAAAAACAGGGAAGACATTATCCAGGTTTTCTGGAAGTGCGTTTCCGTTAAATTGCAGGAGAGTATTTATTATGGCAGTAGGAAAAGTAAAATGGTTTAACGAAGGTAAGGGTTATGGATTCATTGAGTCTGAGAGTGGCAAAGATCTTTTTGTTCATTTCTCGGAGATTCAAGGGGACGGTTTTAAGACTCTTACAGAGGGCCAATCGGTCGAGTTTGAGGAAGGTATGGGGCAGAAAGGCCCACAGGCCACTCAGGTAGTACCCAAGTAAGAACCCTCTATCCGGCAGAATTTTGACTCTGCCGGAGTCAGTTCCATATTTACGTAAAAGGGCTCGGCCAAATGGCCGGGCCTTTTTTGTTTGGAGCAAAACCTCCGCCACCAGGCGTGTGATGGTTGATATTTGCCCCATAAATACCTATATTTATTTAGCCTGCTTCTTCCATTTAGGCCTTTTTTATAGGGCAGTAAATTGAGAAAAAATAAATAAGAGGGGTTAGAAAACAAATTCTCTGCCACAATTACGGGAGCGTAGATAACCACATCCTTCCGATTTTTGTATCCATGGTCGTAAACGGCCAAGGCGGATTTAAACAGGGTCAGAAGCCCTCCACCTTATTTTCAAACAGGGGGTCGCCATGACTACCACATTGCCGGAGCCTATTGCCGAGCAAATCATCGCCGACAAAATCAAGGAATGGGAACAAAAAAAACAAGAGCTGAAAGTTGGGAAAGGTATTAAGGAAATAAAACCCCATCCGTTTCTGACCATCGCCCGGGACTTTGGGTGCAGGGAGGAAGAAATTATTCCCGGCCTGGAAAAATCCCTGGGATGGAAAGTGTATGGGCGCAACATGCTGGATCACTTGGCGCGAAGGGAGCAACTCAGTCGCAGTTTCATTGAAACCCTGGACGAACATCGGCAGAACCTCATCGAGAACTGGATTAATTTTTTGATCCACTCCGGGTCCATCATGCAACATGATTACGTGGTAAAGATTTCCCGCCTGATCAAGGTGATCGTTGCTCAAGAGAACGCCATTTTTCTGGGCCGGGGTATCAACTATATCCTCGAAGACAAAAAGGAAGGTCTGCGTGTCCGGTTGACTGCCCCGCTTACACAGAGGATCAAAAATATTTCCCGGCTCAGAAACATATCTGAGAAAGAAGCGGAGGATCTTATTATAAAAACGGACCAGGAACGGCGGGATTTCATCAAACAAAATTTTAAAAGAGACTTTGATTCTTGCGAAGGTTATGACTTAGTGTTCAATACAACGAACTTTTCCAACGAGATAATATTCAAAACCATTGCCCTGTTTTTTTAATGCCTGATAGAAGGAGGTGAACAAGCATGACACTCTGCCCTGTTGCCCTTGCGGTCGGATGCGAGAAGTGCCCCATGTTCAAATTCTGTCCGCTTACTACAGTCCTCGGCGACCAGAAAAAAGAACCGGAAGAAAATAACAAAGAAGAGTCGAAAAAAGAATAACCGCAGGCAGGGCTATATTGCGCAATTTTTTTGTCTTACCTTTACTTTTCCATCTCCGCCAACAACGACCTAGGGTTGATGTTTTCCTCATAAACCTTTGCAATTTAATTGTTGGCTCGATAATTGCCCAAATAAGTATTCATTATATGTGTCAATTTTTTGGAGAGGAAATAACATGAATTCAAGCAACAAAAGCGTGATTTGAAGCCAAAAATTCTTAAGGGTTCCGAAATATACGACAAAAACTGCAAACCCAAGGCAAAATCTATGAGTCCGATAGCAAAATTAATGGCTACTTTCTACGGTATTGAGCAAAGTTGAATTTTTTAAGGAAACGATTTTGAAGAATTTGCCCTGAAAGGGCAAAAGAACCCATTTTGCATTCCCTTTTTGGGAGCAATTTCACTAAATGGGTGGGTTTAACTCTTAAGCTTTTTTTTACTGCAATGTTAAATCACTCGGCGGGCTATTGTGAGGAGACGTTGCAGGGAGTTTTCAACAGAAATCGCTTTCGTTTGTCTGGATTTTACTGCAGAAATCAGATCGCTGTGAAAGTTTCCATCGTAAGCAGTGACGGCTGTACCCATGAGCAAGTTGAAATGGTCGTCCGATGAGCCAATGGAGGCCAAGCCAAGTTCCTGTGAATAGGATTCCTGATATCCATGTCCCGATGATATATCTTCTATCCCATCGACCAGACCAATAAGGTTTTCTTTTACCCACTTAATGGGCGCACCAAAAGGGTGTGCCCTCTTTTTTTCTGGATGTGGGATGATTGATATTCCTCCAAATGGTTCAATTCTGGGAATCACATCAAGCATAGAGACGAACCGATAATTAAAATCGGAAAACTGAAGTGAAATGTCTGAGACTTTTTCCAGGGAAAAGTATTCCGGGTCCAGAATGAGAATCAGATGCCCATCCATAGTACTTATTTCAAAAGCAGGATAGACCTTGACCGGTTTTATGGTTTCGTCCCATTCATTAATACATTGAGCCTGCTCCTTTACACAGGTGACGATAGAGTCAATTAAGAATTTTCCCGGAATTAAATGATCGGTAATGACAACAAAGTCCAGCCCCAGAAAGGCAGCTCTTTTCAGTATGCTTTGCACGCGGTGCGACCCATCTGAAAAAGTGGAATGGCAATGCGTCTCGCCCAATATCAGATCAGGTTGTTCATTTTTAAGGTGAGTGATATTTTTACGAATCCTTGAGTCCAGAAAATATCGGGCGGTAAAATCTGCGAAGGGCTTAGCTATTTGACGTTTTGTGGCAAACCAGGGGCCTACATCATTGGGAATAAAATGACGTTGTTCTTCCTGGATAAATTTTGGCGTTGTGACTCTATTCATATGATTTTGATATTTTAGAAAGGTCTTTACATATCCTTCTATTCGGAATAGTCAGGAGATTTCTGAAGCCATATCTAACCAGATAGGCTAGACAAATTTTAACCCAAATTACCCTCTTGCATTAAAAATTGTTCTTCCTTCGGGCCTAATTGGGAAACTAAAATTCCCAAAAATTGAGAAATTCCTTAACAAGAGAGACAATGCGACAATGGCTACACGAGCCGCCAAAGCTACTGGATTTCCAAATAAAGCCATTGCTCATTGTACCCCTTCTACCTTTTCAGGACATGAAGGCAACGTCAGGGATATCACCAGCTCAGGAAGGCTGAGGATGAATATCACACCCTTCGGTGGCTCGCCGGTTAGAACCAGCTTTCGTGGTCCAGTGAGCGGTAACGGATGGCTTCGGCGATGTGCTCGGATTGAACGGCTTTGCTTCCCGCAAGACGCGCAATCTTTTGGAGGTCTTTCACTGCGGCGAAAATATATCATCAATTTTCGTTTTGTTACCAACCTGGTGTCGAATGTCTGTTAAATTTAAACCGTCATTTAAGAAATATCTTTTTTGTCGGCCTTCATTTGACCTTGAATCGAATTAAATATTGATAAAGCTTGCGCAACCATGGAACCCGCATCATCTGTTTTAGCTGGCAGGATCAAGGTGTTATTTTCCTTAGCCAGTTTGGAAAAAGCCTCGATATATTGTTCCGCAAGTCTTAATGCCACGGCTTTTTCGCCTCCGGATTTATCAATGGAAGCGGCAACCATTTCAATGCCCTCTGCGGTGGCTTTTGCAACTTGCAGGATGGCTTCCGCTTCACCCTTAGCCCGATTTATCTGGTCTGTCATGGCAGCTTCGGATTTTAACACCACTTCCTGTTTGATGCCTTCGGCGATATTTATTTGGGATTGGCGTTTTCCCTCAGAGTCCAGAACTTCCGCTCTTTTTTTTCTTTCTGCGGCTACCTGCAGCTCCATGGCTTGTCGCACATTATCGGGAGGAGTGATATCTTTAATTTCATAGCGTAAACATTGAATACCCCAAACAACAGAGGCTTCATTGATGCTTTGAACGATACTGACATTTAAGTTGTCTCTTTCCAGAAAAGTTTTATCTAAAGTCATTTTCCCCAATTCAGACCGCATGGTAGTTTGTGCCATTTGAGTGATGGCATATCGGGCATCACCGACTCCATACGAGGCTTGTTTAGGATCGGTTATTTTCAGGTAAAGGATCCCGTCTATGATTAAGGTGACGTTGTCTTTGGTGATAGCCGTCTGGCTGGGGATGTCTACAGCTTCTTCTTTCAAGGAGTGACGGTAAGAGATATTATCGATAAAGGGGATTAGAAAATTCAGGCCTGCCTGCATACTTGCGCGATATCGGCCCATTCTCTCAACGATCCAGACTTGTTGTTGAGGCACAAACTTTACGCCTTTTACAACGGCCAAAAAAGCCAGGAAAGCTATCGTAAGTTCCATCGTAAACTCCATTGAAGTTCTCCAATATGAGTCACTCGTTTTTAAAAACCCTTGGATTACGGGATTCGTTTAACCAGCAGGATTCCTTTGGATACCTCAGCAATGGTAACATCCGTGCCGGGTAAAATCTTTTCTATGTTTTCCTGGGGCGCAATTTCGCAATTCATGATGGTTCCTGACCACTTTACCTGTCCTCTTTTTCCTTTTTCGAGAGGTTCACCATACACGACAGCTGTATCACCAACCATATCGCTATATCCCGAGCCGCCACTGTTCATCATCTTTTTTAAGGGCTTCCACAATACTGCGGCCCAGATCGCCGTAAATAAAAAGAACAGGATAAATTGACCATTCACCCCTTCGATCCAACCAGCAATCAAAACGGCTCCAACGGTTATAGCTCCCAACCCGGCAAAAATAGTTCCTGTTCCGGGAACCAGGAAAATTTCAATAGCTATCAGGGCTGCCCCAGCGATGAACCAAATAGCGTGTGGTGAGAGTCCATTCACTTTTATAAGTTCTTTCAAATATTCGAGTGAAGGCTATATTATGCGTTATTTCTTATTTTAATTGCGGATTAAAAAAACTTTGTTTATCTATTTTCTGTTAAACCTGTGTTTTTCAATAGTTCGTGCGAAGTGAGGAATAAACCTATCAGCTAGCAGGGCTTGTCTGCTAGAACCAGCTTTCCCTATCTAAGGAGCGGTACTGGATGGCTTCGGCGATGTGTTCGGACTGTAGCGACTCGCACTCTGCCAGATCGGCGATGGTGCGGGAGACTTTTAATATGCGGTCGTGTGCCAGGGCGCTGAGCCCGAGTTTGTCGATTGCCAGGGCCATGATCTTTTTGGAAGCATCATCGAGTTAGCAGAAGGATTTCAGTTGATGCGGATTCATGTTGGCGTTGAAATTAATTTCATCATCCGGGTGGA
>JAPKCW010000271.1:0-2351 GCA_028822815.1 Nitrospinaceae bacterium
GGTGAGCGGGAAGTCAAGCATGAGGAGTGTTGACTGCTTATGGCAATGGTGAATGTGTAAAGGTTATTCGTATTTTGGTGTGATGATTACTGGCGGGAGAAAAGGACAGGATTAAAATCGGTCAATCTTAAAACATAGGTCTGAACAATATGGTCTCCTTGCTTAAAGGTCTGGTCAATGCGATGAATCCACCAGACACCTTTTATCTTTTTATAGGTGTAGTTTGTGACTTCATTATATTTTTGCCCCTTCATTTCGAAACGTGTACGGCTTTCAATGATCGCGGGCTTTCCATCCAGCTTTAAATAGCGGAATTCTCCCTCCACATTTTGTGGAGAATGAGATTGTTGGAATCGCAATTTTCTGATGACCCATTCCCTGGTGTCGACCAGAAGTTTATAGTTTTGCTCGGAGGCCGTTTTAGAAGTTAGCCTAACCATAAGCTTAGCCCCTTCCATTGCATGAACCCGGCCATCAAAGTCAGAAAACTTTTGCTCTAATGTCAACGGAATGATCGACTCACGGTAAGCCCTGATCTGCTGACTTAATTCCTGAGCCCGGTCTCCAGAAATATGCTCCTGTCCTTTAGCCAGCTCAAAATTACCCAGCTTACTAAAGGAATCAGCCTGCCAGGAAAAAATAAAATCCGGGTTGCGCAGAAATTTTCCGGAGCCGGAAGCCACATCCAACTGGTCCCACTCAATCCGGGCAGAAAAACTTTTTAATCCCTGTTTCTGAGGGTAATAATAGGTTTGATCAAGTTTGGAAAGGACAGAATTGAAGGACTGGCCCCAAGCGGGGTTTATAACCAGAAAAACAAGGAACCATGCCGAAGCAAAATGATAAGGGATTCTTAACCGTGGCATACTGTCAATGGTGGGACTAATTGTCTTGCATGGAAATACGATCTACCTGTAAATCATCATTTGAGCCATTGCGTTTCAAGGACAGAAGCAAACTGTGCGAATCTGCACTGTCCCAGGTTCTGGCACCAGAAGCATAGCCTCGGATTTTACCTTCACCGTCTATCAAGTAGCTGGTGGGGAGGCCCATGACATGATATTGCTTTCTGATTTTCTGGTCTTGATCCAGTAGCACCGGGAAAGTTAAATTTTTATCATTCACATATTCTTGGATCCGGTCCTCGTTCCATCGGTCAATAGAAATGGCAACTACCTCCACTCCATCAGCCCGAAGGGCCGAGTAAAGGTTTTGCATGGAAGCCATTTCTTCTATACATGCACCACACCAAGTGGCCCAGAAATTCAGCAAAACGACTTTTCCTTTAAAGTCAGAAAGCTTGACCCGCTGACCCTTTAGATTCTTTGCCACAAAATCAGGTGCCGGTTGGGAAGTTTTCGGTGGCACCACACCCATCTTTCGGAAGGAATCGTGTTCCGCAAAACCTGTTGCAGGAACCAGCATAAGCGCCATCACCAAAACCAGCCCAATTGATTTGTTTATTGAGTTCATAATAGTTTCCTCATCTTGCGTTCCTATGCAGATAATCCTGAACCAGTTTTTTTTCCTGTGCTGGGAAATCGATTCCTTTTTCCTGCATAAAACTATCCATCAAAACCAAAAGATGGTCCCATTGTTCTGGTGTATGCCGCTTGGGCCCCGGCAATCCATGGCATTCGGTACACCGTTCCTTGAACAGCCTGGCACCGGGGCTTTCCGGTTCGGGAATCGTTTGCGTCCCGGCGCAAGCCATTAGGAACAGGGACATCAAAATCACCAGCAACTCTTTAATGCTAAAAAACATTTCTAAAACCCAAGCTCCTTGGGCGGTTTAAATCCAACAAAACGCCGACTCTTTTTCGTTGGAACCTCCATATAATAAGTGAATTGCATCATCCAGTTATCCCTCAGTTGCGGCCCGTCGAGATCCTGATAAATCGGCAGTGTCACGGTCACTTCCATCACATGCAAGGGGATGGGCTGGAACTGAACTCCCAAAGAAAGAGCGACTTTATGCCCTCCGTAATTATGGGGATCGAACAAGGGACTTAAAAACTGATTTGATGGATTGAAACCAGCATGACCCTCTCCATTTACCCTGCCTTCATAAGGCTCCCTGCTGAAATGCCCTTCTAACCAGCCGTTCAACTGGGTATGAATCACCCAATTGTCATGGACCTGTCTCATGGCATAAAAATCGTAACGAAATTCCTGACCCCGGTGATAGCCCTGTTCATTGTCATAAACATGCGCTTCCAACTGGGTGTTGAACCCCCACCAGAAAGGATCACGCGAACCCTGATAGGTCAAACCAATTATGGGGTCCACCGTACCACTGCCCAATTGCATCTTGAATGGGAGGATGGTGCCGTTCTGATTGGCCACCGTGT
>JAPKCW010000059.1:0-11056 GCA_028822815.1 Nitrospinaceae bacterium
AATGCCATAAATCCTAAGAATGCGCTTACCGCTACGAAAAAAATTACCTTTTTCATTACTTGCCTCCCCAACTGATGATTGGAAAAAAAATCATTAAACTAAACAAGCACTACCTAACAAAATGAATTGACTCTTGTAGGAGTCAACTGATTAATAAATTTCAGAATATCCTAAATATAATGGTCATTTCTCCTACTTGTAAAATAGGCTGAAACGAACCGTGGATGTCAGGATTTATAACCTTATAGCCCCCATTTGTCAATAAAAAATCGGTTCTTCCTGTAAACCGGATAAAGCACAGATCGAATAAAGTTTTAAATGAAAGTTGCTTTGTTAATAACCTATTGAAACAAAAGGCATATAAAGGCTTATATTTTTATTTGTTGGCGATTTAAAAAAATGGGGATTGTGTTTTGGTTTGGTGGATTCGGTCTTCAGCAGGTTGCTGAAAAACTATTAGGCATGTCATTTTATGAGTGTTAGCAAAGACTCTCGTCTCTTGCTTTTCAGAGAACTTTGAGATCCTTCGTCGCCGGAGCCTGTCCTGAGCGAAGCCGAAGGAGCTCCTCGAGGATGACGTTTGGGAAGTTTTTCAGCAACCTGTTCGGGAGGATTTTCCTAAACTAAAGGGAAAACTGGATAAGTGGTTTCAAATTTGTATAATGAAAAAGTGGTACGGTGAATTACAAACAAATCAAAATATATTTTCATGTCTTTAAAAAAACTTTTTACATTGGATGAGGCCAATTCCCTGGTTCCCAAGTTGCTGGGCTGGGTTCCTGAAATTCAAAAGTTATCCGCTTCAATGAATCGAGATTTCCCAGATATCCGCAATGCTCGCGAAAACGCCAAGTGGAATGGCGGAAGTGTTGAGGGGGTTGAGTACCTGAATGTAGTTATGAAATATAATTATTTGATCCAGCAGATTGAATCGGCCGGTTGTGAGGTCAAGGGGGTTCGTGAGGGCTTAGTGGATTTTCCCACTATCCGGGAAGGTCGAGAAGTGTATCTTTGCTGGAGAATGCCCGAAAAAGAGATCCGGTTTTGGCATGATCTTCATTCCGGTTTTGCCGGACGCCAGCCTATTTAGCCTTTTTACTGTTCTCTCGGAAAATTTTACGAACCTGCTGGACAATTTTGGAATTTCCCACCACGGCGGTTCCTTCTTCAATGCTGGCGCGGCTACCCGCGAAGTTCGCGAAACGGCCCCCAGCCTCCTGAACCAGGATTTTACAAGGGGCGTAGTCCCATATTTTGGCAAGCGGGTCCACCATCACATCCACAACACCTCTTATTGCCATTAAGTGACCAAACGCATCGGGGTAGGTTCTCACGATCCCGGCTTCCTGGTTCAGGCGGTTGAAAAGGAAGGTGCATTTTTCGCTACGAAAACAATAATGGTCTGCCACTGCGACAAAAGCTCCTTTTAGGCGGGACTGTGAAGAAACTCTAAGCCGCTGTCCATTTGCAAAGGCACCTTTTCCTTTTACTGCCCACGCAGTTTCCCCCAGGGCCGGGAGTTCGATGATGCCCAAAACCGGTTCCCTCTTGTGCAGGAGGGCTATCATGGACGCGAAAAGGGGCAGTCCCCTTACAAATGACCGGGTTCCATCGACAGGGTCGATAGTCCAGACCCATTCGGCATCCGGGTTGTGACTGCCGAACTCCTCTCCTATGATCCCGTGGTCAGGGAAATGTTGGGAAATTTTTTTACGCAGAATCTCTTCGGCATTCCGGTCCGCGATAGTGACAGGACTCTGGTCATCTTTCAGGTCAACGGAAAACTCTCCTCGGTACCATTTTAAAACTTCCGCCTTTGCGGGTTTCATCATGGATAATGCGACATCTTTAATTTCCAGTAAATTCATGACTGAAATAACCTTAGGGTTAACAAAACTTCCGGGTAAGAAGGCGAGCCGGGGAGAATATCGTTGCTTTAATCACTGTTTAAATTATAATCGTCCATTCACATTCGTCTATTTGAAGAAAATTATTGCTTTATATAGGGCTAAAAAAATATGCGTGACAAGAATTTAATGATTGCAATTATAGGTTGTTTTGCGATTGCCGTTTTATTTGTTGGGGTCATCATCTGGGAGATAAAAAAATCCATTGACCACGATGAGAGAGTACAACAAATATCCAAAAAAGCCAATTATGTGGAAGTTGCTGACAACCGGGATTTCAGCATCTATGAAACCCTTGTCGGCGATGATGCACGGGAAATGATTTTGGTGCCTGAAGGTATTTTTTCCCGCGGGTCCGACTCAGGAGGCTTTGACGAAAAACCCATGCAGGAAGTTTACCTCGATGCATTTTTTGTGGATAAATATGAGGTGAGCGTGGAAGCATATAACAAGTATCGCAAAGCGGCCAATTATATAGAGCCTTCGGTTCCGTTTTTTCAAGGGGACAGTGAGGTTATGAAGGTTCCCCAGCATGCGGTCGTTGGAGTTTCCTGGAATGATGCGGTCAACTATTGTGCCTGGGCCGGTAAAAGGCTTTTGACGGAGGCGGAGTGGGAAAAAGCGGCGCGGGGGACTCACGGACTCGAATATCCATGGGGGAACAAGATCCTCCCAAAACGCGCTAATTTAGCTGGAACGGGTGATGGATACCCTTATATGGGCCCGGTGGGAAGTTATCCTATGGGGCGAAGCGTTTATGGGATTTATGATATGGCAGGCAACGTTTCGGAATGGGTCGAGGATTTCTACGACCAGTTTTATTATAAAAATGCTCCGATGATGAACCCGACCGGCCCTGAGAAAAAGCAGAACCACGTTTTCCGGGGCGGCTCGTGGGATGCGAGAAGCGTGGACATCCGTACTGCCAAACGTTTTGCCGCTTCGCCTGGAAGAAAGGATGGTATTCTGGGCTTCCGTTGCGGTCGTTCAAAAAATCCTAAATAACCCCGGGCCGCGCCCGGTGGGACAGGCTCCACGCCTTTGGCGGTCGCGTTAGCGTCACCGCCTCATTGCCACCGGCAGTTATGCCGGTTTGCTAGCCAGAGAAATATATTGCAAGTTACCAGCGAAGGTTCTCCGCCGCCCCGAATCTGGATTTTCCTGTTTTTTTTCGTTTCCGGTGCGACCGGGTTGATCTATGAAGTGGTGTGGACCCGTTTGCTCACTTTGGTGATGGGAAACACCCACTATTCCATCGCCACCGTCCTGACCGCGTTCATGGGAGGACTTGCCTTAGGGAGTTATGCCGGGGGCAAGGTGATTGACAGGAGGTTTTTAAACCCCTTAACCGCCTACGCCTTCCTGGAGTTGGGAATCGGTTTATATTGCCTACTCATTCCCAGCCTGATTGATTTGGCTTTCCCCGTATTCAAGTGGATTTACCTCAATTGGGGAGATTCTTATACCCAGGCCAGTCTGGCTCGCTTCTTTATTTGTGTGGCGATTTTAATCGTTCCCGCCACTTTCATGGGTGCGACCTTGCCGGTGCTCAGCAAGTTTGTATCTCGGGATGAAGCCCATATCGCAAAAGATGTGGGAACTTTGTATTCCATTAATACCTTTGGTGCGGTTTTTGGGGCCTGGTCTTCGGCGTTTGTGTTCATGCGCCTTTGGGGAGTCCAATCCACTATCTGGATGACGGCCCTGTTGAACCTTGCCATTGCCGCTGTTATTTTTCTGGTCTTCAGGCCTCCTTTAAAAGAAAAAGGTGTCGCTCACGATGAAGGTAAGAGCCCAACTCTGGATAAAAGAGAAAAATTAATCCTCTTGAGCTTCGGGCTTTCGGGCATGGTTGCTCTGGTTTACCAGGTGGCCTGGAACCGTATTTTGTCTCTTTTGTTGGGTTCCTCCGTCTATGCCTTTAGCCTGATTCTGACGGTCTTCATATTGGGGCTGGCTTTGGGGACGGCCAGCTTTTCCCAGCTCTTATCCAGATTCGGTGACCTGATGAAGGTCTATGGGTTCACTCAGATAACTATAGGAATATCTTCTCTTTTAATCATCCCTTTGTTTGGCTCTATCCCTTTTGTCAATCGCTGGGTTTATGAAAATTGGGGATTGCAATTTGAGTTCATCCAATTGACAAATTTCCTGATCATTTTTGCTCTGCTTTTTATCCCTACCTTTTTTATGGGAGCTCAGTTTCCCTTGGTCATTAAACTGATGGCTCGAAAACTGGAAAGCCTGGGTCGCCATGTGGGCCGAACCTATGCCTGCAACACCATCGGTGCCATTGTGGGATCATTTGTTGCGGGTTTTATCCTGATCCCTGAATTGGGATTGCAGACCACTCTCATAAGCGCGGTGTTTCTGAATGTTCTGCTGGGAACTGCGATAATCATGCTGGGAGCCCGGCTCAACCTTGGCGTGAAAACCTACGTTCTACCGGTATTTTTGGTTTTTTGCGTATTGGCGGCAAAATCCATTGGGCCGTGGGATAAATCTGTGATTTCCAGCGGCTCCTTTATGCCTTACCGCATTGCGGATCTTAAAGCAGCTGAGTTGAAGAAAAATAAAATTCTTTTCTTCAAGGAAGGGATGCATACAACGGTGACCACCGAACTTTCCGTGTCCGGGAATATTTTCCTGCGTGTGAACGGAAAGACCGATGCCTCTCTGGCTCTTGATATGCGGACGCAATTGCTTTCCGGTTATCTTCCCATGCTGTTTCATCCCGATCCTAAATCTGCCCTGGTGATCGGGCATGGTAGCGGAATTACCCTGGGGGCGGTGGAACAGTTTCCCGTTGATAAGATCATGCTTGTCGAGATTTCCCCAACAGTCATTGAGGGTTCCCGGTTTTTTGATCCCTTTAATCACCATGCACTGGATGACAAGAGAATGACCCTGAAACTCGAAGATGGTCGCAATCATATAGTCCTGTCTGATGACAGCTATGATGTGATTATTTCGGAACCTTCCAACCCTTGGATTTCGGGGGTGGGGGCTTTATTTACCGTGAACTTTTTCGAATTGCTGAAGAAGCGGTTGAATCCGGGTGGGGTGGCCTGCATCTGGGTTCATACCAATATGTCGCCAGATAGTTTTAAATCCATTATCCGATCCTTCAGTGAGGAGTTCGCCTTTGTGAGTATGTGGGAATCCATAGCGGGAGACGATTACCTGCTGATCGGGTCTGAAGAGGAATACGGCTTGTCCTATGAAAAAGCCCGCCAATATTTGTCAGACGAAACGGTCGGGCGCGATTTACGCCGCATCGGCATCAATAATGTCCCGGACCTTTTGAGCTTGATGATAATGTCCCGAAAAAAACTGCTTGAGTTTAGTGTCTCGGCCCCCTTGCATACCGATGATAATTCCTTGCTCGAGTTCAACGCTCCAGAATATGTTTATAAAGATGAGCGGGCGGTTTTGGTCAGGCAGTTGACACCCTTTATCAAACTGGAGCCTGAGTTTGTTCGCTTTTCGCAAACCGATGCCGACATCCGTGAAAAGGTGATGGCTAAGCTTTTAAAGTTGCAAAGGTCTGAAAGCCAAATTGAAGATATAAAGAAGAAGGCCGAAGTGGAGAGGCTTTTGGACCAGGCTATGGAGGCGTTTAATGTCGGCGACATCAGCCGGGCTCTGCAAAGCTATAAGAAGATCCTGATATTGGACCCTGAACATGTGATGACCTATTACAACATGGGTAATATTTTTCTTGAACTCAAGTTGGTAGATCAGGCCGAGTCTGCTTATCGAAGTACTCTTGAGATCAACCCGTTTTATGTGTTTGGCTCCATTGGTTTAGCCAGGCTCCATGTATTTTCCGGCCAGCCCGACAAGGCCATCAAGGTTTTGCATGATACGTTGAAGTGGTATGCGGGGGATCAGGATGTCAGCCTGTATCTTGGCCTGGCGTATGCGTTTAAAAAGGATGCTGCAAGGGCCATTAAGGAGCTTAATAAATCATTGGAGTGGGATCCGGATTTTCCACCAACCCATTATTACTTGGGGGTCCAATATCAAACCCGGAATCCCGGATTGGCCAAAAAACATTTAGAGACATTTTTGCAGTTGGAACCCTCACGGCCGGGTTATGAAAATCTTAGGCCGAGAGCAGAGAAAATATTAAATAAACTTTAGCGTATCTTTATTTATTCGGTGATTTTTTCTAAGGCAATTCGCAAGCCCTTATTATAAGGGCCACTCATGCTAGCAATTTTTAGAGATGTCCTTTAAATGGAAAACTGGTATACTTAGTAACGATTACTCCTCTTGGTCGATGACCCTGCCGGAAATATTTCCCAGTAACTAAAATTCAAGGTCCAATGCCCGGAAAAATTAGAGCTCTGTGGTACTTATGTATGGTCGTCATTATTGCCGGCTTTTTGGTGCTTGCTGTCCGAGGTGAGATGGGTAAAGCCAGTGAGCAGGCAGAAGCGGCATATCAATTAGCGGCTGAAAAACAAAAGGAAGTAGCTGGGAAAACAATTCAAATAGATCCGGTCAAATTAATTCGTGAGCTGAACGCGCTGGGTAAATACTCGGAAGCTGTGGATATAGCTCGGAAAGCCGGCGAAAGGAATCCTGACCATGCCGAAATCCAGACTTGGTGGGGGATTTCTCTAGTCAAGATGGGTAAGAGAGCGGAAGCCATCGACCATTTTATTCTTGCATCAAAAAAAGACCCCACCGATGAAAAAGCCCATCTATATTGGGGGTTGACGCTGGCAATGGATAAAAAATTTGAAGATGCCATTAGCCATTACAGGATAGTGCTGGAGATCAACCCTGAGCACAGTAACGCTTATGCCTATTGGGGAACATCCCTGAGTGCCTTGGGAAAGTTGAAAGAGGCTGTTTCCAAATTGGAAGAGAGCTTGATGTTAAACCGGTTCAACAGCCAGGCTTATGAAATCCTGATTGATGTTTTATATCAACAACAGAAATACGAGCGTGCTTGGGAAATGGTTCATAAAGCCCAGTCCGATAATGTTTCCCTGCAACAGAGTTTTATAGACCGTTTATCGAAGGTTTTTTCAGAACCAGCCCAAAATCCTTGAAATGTTGAGGGTTTTAAAACGACTAACCTGGAATTGGCACAGGAAATGCATTTTTATTGAACCAGAGGAATTGTGTCAAAATTGTGAACACTGAAAATTCTGCTTGAAATTAAATGGATTAGAGGTTAAGTATTAGTTGTCAGTAATGGTATCCAGGGCCTTTCCAGCAACCGGTTATTTATAAACTGGGGTTTCCAATACATTCAGGTTTTACAGGAAATGCTGATAAGAGATTTTAAAAAAATAGGAAAGGGCTTTTTCCTCTCAGTATTCTTTTTGGTTTTTGGGTTTTCGTCTTTTTCCTGGGCCAGTGGATCGGATCTTGATTCCGAGGTGCCTAATTTCATTACTGAAATAGATGATGATGTCATCGCGCAAACCTCAGAAGTTACCATAAAGCTCGAAAAGAGGATTCCCAGAAGCCTTGATAATTCTTCGTCTATTGAAACGGCTCAGGGAATAGTCAAATCCTCTCAGGACCCGGAAGACTACGAAGACATGGAAGATCCTTTTGCTGGCGCTACCTAGGATCTGCCCATAATGTCAGACCCTTTTGAAGGTTATAACCGTTGGATGTTCGGGGTCAATGAAACCATATACGACAATGTGCTGGAGCCGGTTGCCAGGGGTTACCGGAATACGGTGCATGAGAACCTTCGCGTTGCGTTGAAAAATGTTTTTTCCAATGCCATGGCTCCTGTCAAATTTGTCAGCAGCTTGATTCAGTTGGATTTTGAAAAATCCGGCCGGGTTCTGGCACGAACCTTGATCAACACGACATTCGGGATAGGCGGGCTGGCGGATGTGGCCGGTGAAGAATATGGTATCAAAGACGTCAACGAAGATTTTGACCAGGCTATGGGGTACTACGGTGTGCCAACGGGACCCTATGTGATTCTGCCGCTTTTTGGACCTTCTACTGCTCGAAACATATTTGGGCGGGCGGCGGACTCTATCATGAGTCCAACCTTTTTATTTGCTCCCGGTTCCGTCAGTGTTGGCCTTGCTGTTGAGGAAAATATCAATGCGGCCTCGTTTATCGTGGAGGACAAAAAGCAGTTAGAAGAAAGCGCTTTGGATGAGTATGAAAGCGTTCGCGATTTTTTTCAGCAGTACCGGCATGGATTGGTAAAAAAGTAGATTTCCTGTAGTTCCCCTCCTTCCTTTTGTTTCCCATCTTTTCTCGTTTATCCCTGCTTCTTTTTCTTGTATCCTGCCTCTTACAGAAGAGCTTTGCATAACCCGTCATTGCGAACAAAGTGAAGCAATCCAGCAAAACTCTGGATCTACCCCTTCGGGGCATGCGTGATATCCTCTTCAAAACCTTCATGCCCTGAAAGGGTAAAAGCTAAGGTTAAATATAACGGCCACGCTGCTTTGCTGGTTCGTTACCAGAAAGGTATTTTTATTGTGTCCGATTCAGATATTTCCAATCGTTTGAAGAACGAAACCAGTCCTTATTTGTTGCAACACGCCAGTAATCCGGTTGATTGGTATCCCTGGGGCTCGGAGGCTTTAAAAAAAGCCGAAGCGGAAAACAAGCCTATTTTCCTCAGTATCGGATACTCCGCCTGCCACTGGTGCCATGTCATGGCCCATGAATCATTTGAAAATAACGAAATCGCAAAAATCATGAATGAGAAGTTTATCAATATCAAGGTGGACCGTGAAGAGAGGCCGGATGTAGATGCCTTGTATATGAAAGCCCTGGTGACATTGACCGGTCATGGTGGGTGGCCGCTCAGTATGTTTCTCACTCCCGATCAGAAACCTTATATGGGCGGAACCTATTTCCCCCCGTTTGCTAAATATAACCGTCCTGGTTTTGCCGAGGTCCTGCAACAGGCGCACGATCTATTCAATAGTGACAAGGAGAAGCTGATAACCCGGTCGCAAAATATTCTGCAGAAGATTTCCTTGGAAAACCGGGCAGGCACGGCCCGAGGCGTTCCCCATGATCAGTTGATTCAAGGAGCGGTGGAAATTTTGTCAGACAGGTTTGATGAGGATTATGGCGGATTCGGCTCGGGAATGAAATTTCCCGAACCTATGCACTACACCCTTTTATTGCGGTATTGGGCCCAAACCGGAGATTCCCTGGACATTCTTGACAAGAGTTTGACTGCCATGGCGGAAGGCGGATTGTTTGACCAGTTAGGCGGCGGGTTTCACCGTTATTCGACCGATCGTAAATGGAGGGTTCCCCACTTCGAAAAAATGCTCTATGACAATGGACTTTTAGCCAAACTTTTTCTGGATATGTTTCAGACCACTAAACAGGATATTTATCAAATCACAGCGAGAGAAACGTTCTCCTGGCTTTCCCGTGAAATGACTTCTCCGGAGGGAGCGTTTTATGCCAGCCAGGACGCAGACTCGGAAGGGTGTGAAGGAACCTACTACACATGGGAATTGAAGGAGATTATGAACCTGTTGGGTCCCAAACACGCCAAGGTATTTGCCAGGGCTTACGGGCTGGTTCCTCGTGGCCATGTTGACGGGCGCAATGTCCTGCATATCAGCGAACGGATCGAACAGTTGGCCGAGGCCGAAAGCATTGCTATTTTTGAAGCCGATCACATTATAAAAAAGGCCAGGGAAACTCTTTTTCAGGCGCGTGAAAAAAGGCCCAAACCCGCCCGCGATGAAAAAATAATCACCGCCTGGAACGGACTCATGATTACAGCCCTGGCGCATGGGGCTTCGGTACTAGGGGATTCGAGTTATCTGGATTCCGCTACCCGCTCAGCCGATTTCATCTGGTCCAGGCAATGGGATGCCGAAACACGAAAACTGTTGCGGGTTTATAAAGACGGGCAAAGTAAGATCAACGGATGCTTGGACGACTACGCCTATTTTCTGCAAGGACTGCTCGCACTTTATGAAGCCGGGTTGGACAGCAAGTGGATTGCGCGCGCCAAGGACCTGGCAAATGCCATGATTGCAGAATTCTGGGATGAGAAAGAAGGAGGATTTTTCCTTTCCGGTCAGTCAGGCGAACAGTTAATATCCAAACTAAAAAATCCTGCCGATGAGGCCCTGCCATCTGCCAACGCGGTGGCGGCTCTGGTCTTGTTGCAACTTGGGCGACTCACGGGAGAAGAAACATATACCCAAAAAGCAGAAGAAACTTTGCAAGCTTTTCAGGCCATGATGGAAAGAAGTCCTGCCGGGTTCACCGGCCTTTTGTCAGCTATGAGCGCGTTGAACCTTCCGCCTGTTGAGGTTGTGTTTGCCGGGCCGAGGGATCATTCTTCCTTCGATGAAATGTTAAAAGTCCTGCACACCGATTACCGTCCCAATAAAGTGGTTATTTGGAATGAGAAAGAATTCACAGGAGATTTACTGCCACTTGCACAAGGAAAAACTGCGGAAAAAGGTGAGCCCACCGTTTATCTTTGCCAGAAAAATACCTGCCACGCTCCGGTGCAATCCGGCAAGGCTCTGGATAAACTTCTCGATAGGCCGCAAGAGATTCGCCTGAATATTTTTGATCAGGAAAAAAAGAACGCCAAGATCCTGGAACAGGAACAGGCAAACTTCATGGGCGTGATGGGTAATATCTTCCAGCAGGTCGGCATCCAAAAGCCCCCCACTAATCGTGAGGATAAATAGCAATAGCCAGCGTGACGCTGGACCTGGGATAGCAATAGCTCGTTGCGCCGAGAGAACGTTTGACAGCCTGCAATGGTTTTTAAATCACCCCAGCCCCTCTTTGTAAAAGAGGGGTCCATTGAAGCTCCCCCTTCCACGTTAGCGGGTAAAAATCCGTCTCTGCAAATAAATTTCGATGGTGTTTTTGGCGTTGCTGGCTACGGCGATATCGCTCATGCCGCTATGGTTGTAGTCGCCGCTGGTGATGGCCAGCACGGTGCCGCCTGCGACCACATAATCACGGGTGGGGTATTTGAATGTTTCATTGCGATTGCGGATGACAATCGAGAAAGTGCTGGACCTCGAATTGGCGACTGCGACATCTTTCAATTTGTCCGGGTCGAAATGCCCGGTGGTGAGCGCGAAAGGTCCGCCTCCGCCTGAAAAGGCGATAGGGTCTTTGAAACTGCCGTCCCCGTTCGAATAGAG
>JAPKCW010000272.1:0-2343 GCA_028822815.1 Nitrospinaceae bacterium
TCGGGAAATAGCCCCGAAGGTCGAGGTCAGCGATGAAGAAACCAAACAATATTACGAAGATAACAAAGCCCGGTTCGCCAAGCCGGTTTTGTACCGGGTGAGTCATATCCATATAGCGACCATCAAACCTTCCGGAGATGCCGAAGATGAAGCCAGCCGGGAATAAGCAGAACGTCTCACCAGGATGATTAATGAAGAAGCAAAGGGGGAAATAAATTCTATCCTCAAGAAAGTGGAAGCCGGTGAGGATTTCGCGCAATTGGCGAAACGCTTTTCAGAGGATGAGGCCTCCAGAGAAGAGGGAGGATTCCTGGGTGACCTTCATCCGGACAGCACCATTCCTGAAATCGCCAAGGAAATGGTCAAACTTAATGAAGAAGAAACCAGCGGTATTTTCCAAAGCCAGTTCGGCTATCATATCCTCAAACTGGACGAGATCATTCCCAGCCAGCTGATCCCATTTTCCGAAACGAAAACGGATATCATGAACCTTCTTCTGAAAATGAAAACCCGGGAACTCTTCGAAACATATGTAGAAGATCTGGGGAAAAAAGCTGAAATTCAGGTCTTCATTTAATTGGGCCGATTATCTCACTGGATGCCCTCACCTCAATGAAATAACATGACCACTCTGGTTACAGGAGCCACCGGGTTTCTGGGTTCCGCACTCGCCCGGGAATTACTGAAAGATGGACGAACCCTCAAGCTCCTGGTACGTAAAAACTCGGACACGCGCAATATCGATGACCTCGATTGCGAGGTGGCATATGGTGATTTGCAGGATAGGGATTCCTTAAAATCCGCCCTGACGGGATGCCAAACCCTCTACCACACTGCGGCGTACTACAGCCTTTGGAGCCGGGACAAAAAACTGATCTATGACATCAATGTTCAGGGAACCCGGAACATTCTTGAATCCGCATTGGAAATGGGTATCGAGAAAGTCGTTTATACCAGCACCGTAGGATGCATCGGTCTGTCAGAGGATGGCAGTCCTGCAAATGAAAACCAGCCCATGAACCCTGCGACTCTTTGCAATGATTACAAATTGTCGAAATATGAAGCGGAGCAAGTGGCCCATGAATTGTTTGGCCGAGGACTTCCGGTAGTCATTGTTAACCCAAGCACCCCGGTTGGTCCCCGAGATATCAAACCCACTCCAACAGGGAAAATAATTCTTGATTTTCTGAACCGGAAAATGCCGGCATACATAGATACAGGACTCAACCTGATTGACGTTGCCGACTGTGCCCGTGGGCACATCCTGGCGGAAGAAAAAGGCCGACTCGGTGAACGGTATATCCTCGGTAACAAAAATATGTCCCTGAAAGAAATCCTTCTGGCTCTGGAAACTTTAACCGGACTCAAAGCACCACGCATCAAAATGCCCTACTGGGTGGCCTATGCCGCCGGATTAGCCTGTGAATGGGCATCAGACAATATTACCCACCAGCCCCCTTCGGTTCCTCTTGCCGGGGTGAAGATGGCAAAATATTTTATGTATTTCGATCCTTCGAAAGCAATCCGAGAACTGGGCCTGCCGCAAAACCCGGTCGAAAACGCCTTGGGACAAGCAGTACACTGGTTTAAAGAAAACCCTGTTTTAAGCTGATCAATGGAAACTATTTCTCTTTTATGGGGCACCGTTATCCTACGGCCCTATGTATTCGTTTTTCTCGCGTTCTATCTGACGATTGCCATTCTCAATATGGGTGTGGTCCGGTCTCTTTTATTTACCGTGCTGGCCTACCTGATTGCATTTCTCTGCGAATACTCTTCCACTCGAAACGGCTTTCCATTTGGGTATTACACCTATATTGAAACCACCCGCGACCAAGAATTGTGGATCAGCAATGTGCCGTTCATGGATTCGCTGTCATTCTCGTTTTTGATTTATGTCAGTTATACCGTGAGCCTTTTGCTCTGGGCCCCTCTTATAAAAAAGGGATGGGATATCCGCGACATCCAGTCTATCAAACATTCCGCCCGGGTCATTGTGTCGGCCAGTGTCCTATGCATGCTGCTGGATGTCATTATTGACCCAGTCGCCTTTTTGGGAGATCGTTGGTTTCTCGGTAAAATATATTTTTATGAGGAAGCAGGAGAATATTTCCACATTCCACTGACTAATTTTGCCGGTTGGTTTTTTGTGGCGGGGCTAACCCTGTCGTGTTTTGCTGTACTCAATCGTTGGCTGGATACAAAAATTCCTTTCACTCCTAAATATCAACTATATGGTCAAGCTTTACTGGGTCCCGGATTGTATTTTGGAGTGCTGATCTTTAATCTCGGTGTGACCTTCTATATAGGGGAAATATTATTGGGTTGTGTAGGGACCCTGAT
>JAPKCW010000060.1:0-10979 GCA_028822815.1 Nitrospinaceae bacterium
CCATGAAGTAGGCGGGAACCAGGGTGTACTGCATCAAATGCGCGGTGGTTTCAATGCCTGCAGGATGAAAGGTTTCATCTTTCCAGAGTCCGGAATTCCTTTGCCATTGCACAATAAATTCAAAGCCCTTGATACGGGCTTTATTGATGCGTTCGTCATCTCTTTTATCCTGGGTGACCTGGTAGATGGTCAAAAAGCAAGAGACCGAACAGGTCGTGTCCAGATGGGACCACTCCGTGTCAGACCAATGCCCATCTTCTTCCTGCATGGACAGGACATATTCCAGGGTTTTATCAACCGTGGCTTGAATGTCTGGATCCTTAAGAATCAGGTTGCCTCGGCAGAGTTTGAGCCCTACAAAAGTAGTGATCCACATCGAGGTTTTATCGGTGTGGGATTCTTTAGACCAGCCGCCATCCGGGTTTTGCACTTTGACGCACTCCTTGAATTCCTGCGGTTTTTCAGGGGTCAGGTCCATATGCAGGATACAGCGTAATACGTGTTCCAGCACTTCCATATCCTGTTCCCCTTCCAGCAGGCTCCACTCGCCTTTTTTTGATTCCAGATAACCCCACTCGCTCTGGATCAATAAGTCCAGTTCTTCTTTGTCAATCGTTGTCATAGTTTTCCAAATTTTTAATATTTAAATTGTCCACCCCAAGACAGATTATATTCATGCTGCCAAATTGGGTCAACCGGAATCCCAATAAACCGATCGCAATACTATTCAATGGAAGAGCCTCCTTTACAGGGTTTTAAATGTAAGGGCGGTCAGGTCGTCAAATTGGGGGGCATGTTCGGTGAATTGTTTGATTGTGTTTTTCAGATTTTGCAGAAACTCTTCCGGCGAACCGGTGTGGTTGGCGAACAGGTTTTTCAACCGGTCCAATCCGAATTCCTCCTGCTGTTTGTTTTTGGGTTCGGTCACCCCATCGGTAAAAATAAGAATCTCGTCCCCGCTTTGAAGGCAGTGTTCCGCTTGGTTGTATTTCATGTTGGGAAGGATTCCCAGAGGGGTCCCGCTGGCAGAACCGATCTCTTGAATAGAGTTTTTGCTTTTTAAAATAAGCGACAGGTGGCCACCGTTGGCGATATTTAGTTTTCTATTTTTCATATCCAGCAGGCAGAATACTGCGGTGGTGAACATGCCCCGATAGGATCTTTTGCAGAGTGTGTTGTTGATCTGAGCCAGCACCTTTTCGGGTGCCGGGTCGAGTTGGGAAATGTAGCGGAAATCGCTCATCAACCGGGCCATTTGCAGGGCGGCGGGTACTCCTTTGCCGGAAACATCTCCCAGTACAATGCCCAGCATATCGTTTTCAAATGGAATGAAATCATAATAATCGCCTCCCACTACCTGGGCCGCGTGGGTCTGTGCGGCAAAAGTAAAATGCGCATGTTGCGGGGTGGAGGTTGGCAGGAAGCTTTCCTGAACCGATTGCGCGAATTCCATGTCTTTTTCCATGCGCTGGTTTTCCATAAGCACCAGATGCATGCGTGCGTTATGAATAGCCAGGGCGGCACTGTCGCAGAGCAGGAGAAAAATTTCCAAGTCACTTTGCTGGAACACCCGGCCCAGGTTTTTCCCATGAATCACCTGGCACACTCCAAGAATGTTACCTTTTGTCTTAAGCGGTGAACATAAAATAGAACCGGTCTGGAAACCGGTTTTTTTGTCAAAATCCGGATTGAATTTTGGGTGCTGGTAGGCGTCTTCGATAATGATGGACTCGCCGGTTTTGGCCACGGTTCCGGCAATGCCCTCACCAATTTTCAGTCGGGCCATGGATTTTATTTTTTCACCCACATCGCTCAGGGCGATTTGAAACACCAGCTCGTCCGTCTCCTCGTCCACCAGCAGTAAAACTGCAGGCATCGGCATTCATGACTTTTTTGGCAAGGTTCATGATTGTGTCGAGCAGATTGGAGAGATTCAGTTCGGAATTAAGAAGGGAAGTGACTTTATAGCAGGTCTCCAGCTGATAGACCCGTTGTTCCAATTGGGCCAGCCGTGGATCTGGGGAAGGCAATGTGTCTTTATGTTTGTTCATAGGTGAGCGGAGTGCCTTCGCAGGCAAGTCAAATCCCCCCAACCCCCTTCGTAGAAGGGGGAGCTTCAATAGACCCTTCTTTTTCAAAGAGGGAGTTATATTCTTCCTCAGCCTTCATGCCCCGAATGGGGTAGCTGGGGTGATTTACAACTTCTAATGCAATTTGCCATTAGACGTTAAGATAGCTAAAATGGGATAGCGGGTCAAACCCTTTCCCCGGCATGGCGTTTTTATGGTCAGGAAGTTAAAACAAGGTTCAAGCAGGAACTGGTCGGAAATAAGGTCGGTTCTTTTTCAGTCTCTTCCCGATGAAATATTTTCTAAGGGAAATCAAAAGGAATGGCTGATTTATCATTGGAACCTGGTGGTGGGAAAGGAAATCGCAGAGGCTTCCTCCATTGACAAGGTGACCAAGGGGATACTTCATGTTAAGGTTAAGGGTAAAGAGTGGGTGCCGGTTTTAGATTCTTTAAAAAAGAAAATCATGCAGGAAATAAATAGCAGGGCAGGAGAATCGTTGTTAAACGGTATTGTATTTAAGGCGGTTGCTTGATACGCTCTGAAGAGTTATTCATACTTTTAGGACAGCTCAGAAGATGAAAGACACAGCTTGTGAACTAAAGCTTGGGATCAGCCAGCGCAGAGCCGCCAAATTACAATATCTCGCATGGGCCAAGGCAGGGTTGTTAATACTCTCCCTTTTGTTCATGGCGAATTGTGCGACACCAGTCGGTACCCCAGGCTCAACGGTCGGGGACTTGTCTTCGTCTTATGCGGTTAAGTCATTTGAAAATAAAAAGCAAGATTCTCAGGCACTGGAAACACGGGACCCCCGTTCTTACTACCATTACCTGATGGCTGTGAAGGCGGAAAAGGGCTATCAGTTGGAGCAGGCCGCTTTGCATTATAAAGAAGTGGTCCAGCATGATCCGGAAACAGAAAGGTTCCACGAAAAATGGATCCGTGTGCTCCTGCGTACCGGTCAATTGGATGAGGCTGTTCGGGCTGGTCAAAATGCGCTGGCGCGTTTTCCCGAAAATGAGGACATTGAGATGATCCTGGGGGATATTTTGGCCAGTCAGGGTAAGGTGGAAGAGGCCATCACGCATTACGACCGGGTCAGCCAGATTTCCTCAGACAATGCCCGGGCACCGTTATTGAAAGGTTCCCTGTTAGAGAGGCTGGGGCAGTTTGACCGAGCTTTAGAAGAGTATAAGAAAGGGGCGATGGTAGAACCCAATAATCCTCTTGTGCAGTTCCACCTGGGCCGGGCCTATTTGCGCGCCAGCCAGTTGCAGGAGGCCGAAACAAGTCTCGAAAGGGCAGTCTCCCTGAAACCGAACCTGCTCCAGGCCCGACATCATCTGGCCTGGGTGCTCGAGCGTCAGGGCAAAACTATTGAGGCGTTGAAAGAGTATGGACTATTGTTAAAACTGAAGCCGAATAATGAGTTTATCAAAAAAAGAGTTTCACAGCTTCACTCTTCGGGTTCTTTGAACCCGGACCGTTCGCAGGTTGAAGGCATTCCCCCCAGCTTGGAAAAGCAACCCAATATCCATATGCGCATCGCAACGATTTACTTTGAGCAAACTTTGTATATGCAAGCATTGGAAGAATTTCAACTTGTTGTTGCCCAGCACGATTACAAGGACCCACATGTCCTCATGGCGCGGATTTATGAAATCCACGGCCGTCTGGATAGTGCCGTAAAGGAGTTTGAAAAACTCAGGAAGCTGGAGCCGGAATCTATAGACATTATCCTTTATACGGCACGGCTCTATAGCTTAATGAAAAAGACACAAAATTCGGTGACCCTGCTCGTTAAAGCCGTTGCAATGGAACCGAACAGCGATCAGCTTCATCACTCCCTGGCACTGGCCTATATGGCCCAAAATGAAAATGACAAGGCGATTGAACATATGGGCAAAGCCCTGGCCTTGAACTCTAAAAAAGATTCCTACTATTTTGAGTTGGGCGCCTTGATGGAAAAGGCAGGGGATTACAAAGGGGCCATGGAAAATATGCGGCTGGCGATTGAGTTAAATCCCTTGCATTCCAACGCGCATAATTTTTTAGGGTATATGTATGCGCTCGAAGGGCATGATCTTGACCAGGCCCTCGTGCATTTGAAGAAAGCCCTGACGACCCAGCCCCGCAATGGCTATTTCCTCGATAGTCTGGGTTGGATATATTTCAAAAAGGGTGAGTCGGAAAAAGCTTTAACGCAAATCCAGAAGGCCATGATCTATACCGATCCAGACCCGGTTCTTTATGACCATCTTGGAGATATTTTGTTCTCCCTGAAAAATTATGATGAGGCCAGCGGGGCATGGAAAAACAGCCTGTTTCTCACGGTAAACCCAAAAGGCGATTTGGGTGGAGAATATCCGGATCCGCAAACGCTTAAGAATAAAATCGAAAAAGTGCGCAACTTTTTGCAACAGAACTATTAATAAGACCCGTTGAATTCCTACCTGTTACCAAGCGTGGCAAACCGCCATCCATTGCTCCTCGTTTTTATTTTGATGTTTGTGGGTTGTCAGCCCCGCGTTGAACCGGTTGCTCCACATTTATTAAAAGATTCCATTACCACCGGTTACATTTTAAAAAGGCTGAAAGACCGGGCTGGGGAAATCAAAAACCTCAAATCTTTTGCCCGCACCACATTTCTGAGCCAAAAGCTAAAGCAAACATTTCGCCAAACACTAATAATTCAAAATAACCGGTCTATCCGAGTGGATACCTATGGTTTGTTTGGCCAGGCCATGGGGGTTTTTACTTATCATAAGGGTAGGACTGTATTTTTTAATCCGGCTAATGGCAGGTATTATTCCGGGCCGGAAGTGGAATCCTTGATGGAGAAAATGCTGGGAATACGGTTGGACTTTCGTGAGCATCTTCGAATTTTTACCGGTCATATACCAAGGCTCGAGTTTCTTAAGGTTTTGGATTCGCGCTTGAATTCAGATCGGACGCAATACATCCTGCGGTTAACCGATATCCAGCGCGGAGGGCGTGTAACGATTCTATTTTCAGCTATGACTCTGCTTCCTCTTGAGATGACCCGAAAACTGGGGGAGCGTTCCGTTTATTCTGTCAAATGGCAGAAATACGCAAAGGTTGGGAATCACGACTTTCCTCATCTGGTGACGTTATCGTTTCCTGAAAAACAGGAAACCATTCGAGTAAAATATAAAACTCCTGTTATAAACCAAGGGTTACCCTCGGATACCTTTCAGCTTATGGAACCCGTTTCTTCCTTGAAAAACCAATGACCACAATTGATTTTAAGACTCCTGCTAAAGTAAATCTGGGGCTCCACATGCTTGGCAAGCGTCAAGACGGTTTTCATGAACTCGAAACCCTGTTCCAAATGGTGAATTGGTGCGACGAGATTCAAATTGAATGTCTTGCGGATGGGTTGGAGCTGAACTGTAATCAACCGGATATTCCCACTGATGAAGGAAACCTTATCATCAAGGCCGCCCGCTTGTTGCAAAGCCGTTTTCCAGATCAGTGCAAGGGGGCAAGAATCAATTTAAAAAAAAATATTCCCCATGGGGCTGGATTAGGAGGGGGCAGTGGCAATGCCGCCGGAACCTTGTTAGGACTCAACTTCTTATGGGGTTTGAAATTAAAGCGGGAAGAGTTGATTTTGATGGCTTCTGAACTGGGTTCAGATGTGCCTTTTTTCCTTCTTTCTCCCTGTGCGACAGGAAAAGGAAGGGGGGAAATTCTCGAACCGGTCAAAAGTACCGTTAGATTTTATATTTTAATGGTTTATCCTGGATTTGCCTTGTCAACGGCCTGGGTGTATGGCAATTTAAAATTGAAGTTGACAAAGCATGAAAATAATATTAGCATTTTGAAAAATTTTCTCTTGCAGTCGGAGTTTGCCCAATTGGGGGTGGCTTGGGTCAACGATCTGGAACCTGTTGTATTTCAAGAGTATCCAGAGATTTTTGCGATAAAAAAGCAGATCCTTGCTTTCGGTGCAAAGGGGGCGCTCCTTTCAGGAAGCGGCTCCACGGTCTTTGGCCTTTTTGACAATCTCGAAACAGCGAAAACTGCGTACACCCGGTTGGAGGGTGGGAAATTCAGGCTGTTTTTAGCTGAGAGCATTGTCAGCTTATCTGAATTATATCCTGAGGAAATGTTGTGTAGCTACTAACCTTATGCCCGAAGGGGTTGTTGGCGGGTTTGTAGCCATTGGATTCTCTGCTCACGCTAGTGATTGTTCATTAGAGGTGAGGAATAGTTGGACAGAAAGCTTCGGTGCGTGGACGCGAATTGAGTTTTTATACTTTGGGGCGTCGTCAAGTGGCTAAGACACAGGATTTTGATTCCTGCATTCGGAGGTTCGAGTCCTCCCGCCCCAGCCAGATTTTTACAAGGAACTTTTTAGAGTATGTATTCCAGCGATAACGGGCGGATGCTTGTTTTTTCAGGTCGGGCTAATTCGCTTTTGGCGGCGAATATTTGTAAGTACCTCGATATTCCCGTGGGGGAAACGGTGATTCGCGATTTCTCCGACAAAGAGATTTATGTACGGATCGAAGAGAATGTTCGCGGTGGAGACGTTTTTGTTATCCAGCCGACTTGTTGTCCCGGCAATACCAATTTGATGGAGTTGCTGATCATGATCGATGCCTTGCGCCGGTCGTCAGCAAAAAGGATCACGGCGGTGATCCCCTATTACGGTTATGCGCGCCAGGATCGCAAATGCGAACCAAGGGTGCCGATTACATCCAAACTGGTTGCCGACTTGCTGGAAACGGCAGGAACGGATCGGGTATTGACGGTCGATCTGCATGCCGGACAGATCCAGGGATTTTTCAATATTCCCGTGGACCATCTGTTCGCCATGAATGTTCTGATTGGCCATATCCGCAAGCTTAATTTACCGAACCTGATTGTCATTTCGCCCGATGCGGGAGGGGTGGAACGGGCCAGGGCTTTTGCCAAAAGGCTGAATACCTCTCTGGCTATTATCGACAAACGCCGGGATCTCCCTAACGAAGCCAAAGCCATGAATATTATTGGTGACGTAAAAGGCAAGGTGGCGTTTATTGTCGACGATATGATTGATACTGCGGGAACCCTCATGGAAGCGACGGATGCTTTGTTGGGGGCGGGCGCAAGTGAAGTGCATGCCTGTTGTTCCCATCCGGTTCTTTCTGGTCCTGCGTTGGAGCGTATCAGTAACTCTCCGATCAAGTCGGTGGTGACGACAGACAGCATTCCTTTGGGAAACGGGCTGGAGCAAAACCCGAAGATCAAGGTACTTTCGATTGCGCCATTGCTGGGAGAAGCTATTTTAAGAATTCACGAGGAAACCTCGGTCAGTTCGTTATTCGACTCAACCAAGGAATAGGGTATCTCTAAAAACTGCTTTTGGTCACCGGCGAGCCGCCGGAGGCAGATAGCAATAACTTTCTCAGGCGAGCAAAGAGTTGTTTCGGCTTAACGAGCCGTTGCTGGTTGGTCCCACGCCTAGTGGTTGCCGTAGAGAACATTATTGAACAAATAGAGATCCCAAATAAATAATCGGGCTTGTGCGTTATAGATTTTATATGGCGCGCTCATAGCTGTTATCAAATGGATTGGAGTATAGAATGTCAGTTTTAGCGGGAAAATTAAGGAAAGTAACCGGAAAATCTGCCACACGGGATGTTCGAAACGATGAGGCTATGCCTGCGGTGATGTATGGATTAAAAGACAACCTCAACCTGATTGTTGACCCCAAGGAACTACAAAAGCTCCTTAAAGAAAATGGTCGCAATGCTTTGATTGAACTCAACATCGAAGGGGACCCCAGCCGGAATGTGGTGTTGAAGGAATATCAATCGCATCCGTTGAGGTCGGGTTGGTTGCACGCGGATTTCCTGGAAGTTGATGTAACGAAAAAAATCAAGGTCAAGGTTCCTATTGTGCTGGTGGGTACTGCCCCAGGTGAAAAACTGGGCGGAATGATCAACCATATCATTCGCCATCTGGAGATAGAGAGCACTCCCAGAAATATCCCCGAAAAAATTGAGTTGCCTATAGGTGAGGTGCAACTCAATCAGGTGATTCATGTATCCGATCTTGTGGTGCAAGAAGATGTGACAATTATCAATCTTCCCACTGATGTGGTGTTGACTCTTCACGAAGAAAAGGTGAAAGAGGAGAAACCTGAAGACGAGGAAGTTGCGGAAGGCGAAGAAGCTGAAGCCGCTGCCTCGGAACCGGCTGATGCTGCCGGGAAGAAAGAAGACAAATAAAAGGTGTTCTTGATTTTGGGTCTGGGTAACCCCGGGCCACGCTACGAGCTGACACGGCACAACGCCGGATTTTGGGTGGCGGACAACCTGGCCGACAAATATAATATTCGGCTGGAACGCCACAAATATTTCTCCTTGTATGGAAAAGGGGAAGTTGAAGGGCTCGAAGTTGTTATAGCGAAACCGATGACTTATATGAATGAAAGCGGAAAAGCGGCCAAGTCGTTGCTTTCCGCTTTTAATCTTTCACCGGAACAATTGCTGGTGATTCATGACGACATCGACCTTCCCCTTGGCAAGATTAAAAAAAAGTTCAAAGGGGGCGATGGTGGGCAACGCGGAATTCGGTCAACGATTCAATCTATACGGACCCGGGAATTTGCGCGGGTTCGCGTGGGAATCGGCCGACCCGAAGATAAAGATGATATTGTCGATTATGTGTTGTCCCCATTTGATGAAGAAGATTTGGGCTTGATAAACGAGGCTATGGAACAAGCGGTGCAAACTGTGGAAGCGGCGCTCAAAGAACTCAATAAAAGATAAATCTACGGAGGATTAAAAAGAATGTTCAAGGAACATAAAGGAGAAATGCTCTTCATCGGCTTTGCCATGATCTTGTATCTGGTGATGGCCGCTTTGGACGCGTCGCAGAAATTTGTTTATACGGCAGTTTTGTTTGGATTGTTCGGACTCGTCATCGCCTGGAAACTTTTTGAAAGTGTGGATGATGAACCTGCGGGCAATGAAAAAATGACCGAAATCGCCGATGCCATCCATGAAGGAGCGATGGTTTTTCTTTCCCGAGAATATAAAATGCTCGGCTATTTTGTGGGTGCGGTATTTATTCTGCTATTGGTTTTGATTTCCGTGCAAAAAGGCGTGTGGATCGGTTTCTGGACCGCGGTTGCTTATGCGGTAGGGGCTGGGTGCTCCATGCTCGCAGGATATTTTGGTATGAATGCGGCGACCACCTCTGGGGTGCGAACTTCTCAAGCCGCTGCGGATGGGGGTCAGGCAAAAGCCCTCAATATCGCCTTCAATGGTGGTGCTGTAATGGGGCTTTGTGTGGCTAGCCTGGGTCTGATCGGGGTTGGCGGATTGTTCGCCCTGTTTGGCCGGGGAGACTCGATCAGTGTCATCAGCGGATTTGCCATGGGCGCCAGTTCCATTGCTTTGTTCGCACGTGTGGGCGGAGGTATCTATACTAAAACCGCCGATGTTGGTTCTGATCTGGTAGGTAAGGTGGAAGCGGGAATCCCGGAAGACGATCCTAGAAACCCAGGAGTTATTGCCGACAACGTAGGAGACTGTGTGGGCGATACTGCAGGTTTGGGAGCGGATATTTTTGAATCCTATTGTGGTTCCATGATCGCGACCATTGCCCTTGGAGCGGGAATGGCAGGCATGCAATTCGAATACATGGCTTTGCCGATTCTGATAGCCATGGTCGGCCTGATTGCATCTGTCCTGGGAATCCGGGCTATGAGTACTTTAGGAAATATGAATCCTTCCGATGCACTGCGCAATGTTACTTTTATCAGCGCAGGCGCCATGTTGTTTGTCTCTTTTTTCCTGATTAAGGTTATGGGCTTGCCTTCAGGCATTTTTGTCGCCTTGCTGTTTGGTTGTCTGGCGGGTATCGCTATTGGATTGATCACCGAATATTACACGGCTGGCAAGCCGGTTATCCGCATTGCCGAGGCAAGCAAAACAGGTGTCGCAACAGTAATAATCACGGGTCTTGCGATTGCAATGGAAAGTACTGTGGTACCTGTTCTGGTTATTGCGTTGACGATTTTTGTGAGTGCCGAATTTGCCGGTCTTTATGGCGTAGCTCTTGCGGCAGTGGGTATGCTGGCAACAGTGGGAATCACCATGTCGGTCGATGCCTATGGACCGATTGCTGATAACGCAGGCGGCATTTCTGAAATGGCTGGACTGGGAGAAGAAACCCGCAAAATCACCGATGGACTGGACCAGGTGGGTAACACCACGGCCGCTATCGGCAAAGGTTTCGCCATTGGTTCTGCGGCTTTGACGGCGCTGGCCTTGTTTGCGGCCTTCACTCAGGCGGCAAACATCGAGTCGATTGATATTACCCAAACGACGGTTGTCATTGGTGTCTTTATAGGCGGGGTGATTCCCTTTTATGTAGCCGCTCTCACCATGAATTCGGTGGGTGAGGCAGCCATGATTATGGTTGAAGAAATCCGCCGCCAGTTCCGCGAGATTCCGGGACTGATGGAAGGTACCGGTAAACCCGATAGCGCCCGTTGTATTGATATCTGTACCCAGGCGGCCTTGAAAGAAATGATCGCTCCCGGTGTGGTGGCTTTTCTTAGTCCCATCATTGTTGGCTGGTTGCTCGGCGCGGAAGCGCTTGGTGGAATGCTGATGGGCGCCACGCTTACCGGTGTTTTGCTGGCACTGTTTATGTCCAACGGTGGCGGTGCCTGGGATAACGCAAAAAAATATGTGGAAGCAGGTGCCTTGGGTGGTAAAGGTTCCCCGGCTCACCATGCTACAGTGGTAGGAGACACGGTTGGAGATCCGCTCAAAGATACTTCCGGGCCGGCGATGAACATCTTGATCAAGCTGATGTCTATCGTGTCCTTGGTGATGGCTCCATTTTTTGTGTAACCAAAACAAGGGTTTTTTAAAAGGG
>JAPKCW010000273.1:0-2322 GCA_028822815.1 Nitrospinaceae bacterium
GAAGGGAAAAACCGCCACATCAAAAGAGTGTGTGAGCATATCGGGCACCCGGTGATCAAACTACAGCGAACTCATTTTGCAGGATTGAACCTGACAGGGCTTCCCTTGGGAGCTTGCCGGTTTCTCAGTCCCAAGGAAATCCAAACGCTTAAAAAACTTGTCGGAAAAGAACCTGACCCCATTAAGGTGAGGAGAAAGAAGCGGGCATGAAAATGACTTCATTGAGGTATTTCCCGGCTCTTTTGATGGGTTTCTGTTTCTTTTTTCCGAGTGGGTTTTACAACGCGGAAGTGTTTGCGCAACAAAAGATGCGTGATGTTTATGAGGGTATCGCAACCGTTCAGGTGAAAAGGGATAATTATGTAGCCGCCCGGGAAAAAGCCGTGCACCGGGCCTTGAAGAATGGGTTGGAAGTAGCGTTGCAGGAAATGTTAGGAGACGAGGAGTTTGAAGCGAGCCAGAGAGACCTCCGGAAAATTTTGCGACGCGCCTCGCATTATGTAAAAAGCTATCACTTTTTGGACGCTTACGATGACCTGATCAATAAAACCAGTGATGTAAGATTGGAAATGCGTTTTTTCTCCGCCGCAGTGACCCAGGCTCTGGCAGGCATTGGAGTGATTGCCGGTCCGGTCAGTGAACATAAAGTGGCTCTTCTAATCGATGAGAAAAGTTTTACTTCCGCTCTGATTACCTCCTTTTGGGGTAGCATTCCCATTTCAGAGACCCAGCTAGCCAATAACCTGATTGAAGATGGAATAGAAGTAATGAGCCGGGAAGAACTGCGGGAAATAATTTCTGAAGAAACTGTCCTCGGCGCGATCAAGGGGAATCTGAGTTTTGCCCGGAAGATAGGGTTGAAAGCGGGTGCCGATATCGTTATCGTAGGAACGGCTGTGTCCAAATTGCACGGGGAAAACTCCAAAGATGGCACCAAAACCGTTCAAGCCAATATCAATGTCAAGGTGGTATCGACTCTGGAATCTTCGTTGATAACGGCCAAAACAGAATTTTCCACCATCAAACATGAGCATGCTTTGCAGGCGGAACTGCAAGCTTTTGATATTGCCAGCAAAAAGCTTGCAGATTTTCTTACCCCATCGTTCCACCGGTATCGGGAAAAGGGGGTGGAGGCACCTGTGAAGAAGGCCCCTGAAGCTCCACCATTATCCATGTCGGATATGTGAATATGAAGGAAAATAATAAAAACCTGTTTTTCATTTCTTTTGCTGTGATTCTGGGGGTCTGCGTTGTGCTTTATTTTTCCCGGCGCGTGGTGGCTCCCTTTTTTATCGCGTTTGCGTTGGCTTACCTGCTGGACCCCTTGGTAGATCGGTTGGTTTCTCTTAAATTTTCAAGAACCCTGTCCGTTTTGGTTTTGATGTCGGTTTTCTTCTTTCTTGCGTTGGGATCCGTAATATTATTGGTCCCGATTTTGAGTATGCAGGCGGAAAACCTCGCAAAAGATATCCCTGTCTATGTTGGAGCTTTTCAGGATTGGATTCGTCCTATACTGGATTTGATCAGCGGACTGGAGTCAGCGAAGGTTGAAGAGTTTCTCAATGAAGGGCTGTCACGTTTTGGGGAACTTCCGATGAAGGCCTTGCAGTTTTCCGGCAAACTTGTCTGGGGATCGATCTCCAACCTGTTCAACATTATTTTGATGATTGCGAATATGGTCATCATTCCTGTCGTGATGTTTTATTTATTGCGCGACTTCGATTCGATCAACAAAAAATTGTTGGAGCTGATGCCCACCCGGTTTCAGGAAAAGACCAAAGATATCGTGCTGGAGATTGACCAGGTTCTCTCACGTTTTGTACGTGGACAGATGATGGTCGCCGGTTTGATGGGCCTTATGTATTCGGTAGGTTTATTTTTGTGCGATACCCCGATGAGCCTGTCGCTTGGAATGATGGCCGGGCTGGCCAACCTGGTTCCTTATCTGGGCCTGATTTTGGGTTTTGTACCCTCTGCGGTTATGACTTATATCCACACTCAGGAGTGGTTGCCGGTGCTGGGTGTCGCGGGGGTCTTCGCATTTGTCCAGGCCATAGAAGGAATGGTTATCACACCGCGCGTGGTGGGCGATAATATCGGGCTTCATCCGGTAGCCGTGATTTTTGCCGTTTTGCTGGGTGGAGAACTGTTTGGAATTACAGGTATGATCCTTGGTGTTCCGGGAGTCGCTGTCCTTAATGTCCTCTTATCACGAGGCATTGTGCAATATAAAGCTTCATCCCTGTACCACACTAGTCCCCTTAGTGCTCCTTCGGGGCACGAGGTAGCGAAAACCAGAAGTCAGCCAACCCTTCCCAGGCC
>JAPKCW010000274.1:0-2309 GCA_028822815.1 Nitrospinaceae bacterium
CGATTTTCTGTACGTAAAAAAATCAGCCTGAAAAGTCTGCAATGATTTCGCGGATTTGGGAAACTTCGAATTCCCGGATTTTAGCTGTAGACTCCAAACCGTCCATGACAGGCAAATGGTTATCCATCAGGACAACATCAAAGGAGGCTTCTTTGAAAGTTTCAAAAGCCTGGAGCCCGTTCTCGGCCGAAGTAATATCGTGACCCCGTCTTTTTTCTTATCAGTGGGCTTTGAATTTTCACCGTCTGAAGCATTCATGTCCCCTATTATGCCCACCGGGGCTGAAATTGTAAAATAAATTATCTGTGACTAGCGAGGGGTTTAAAGCTCTTTCCAGGCACCGATAACGCGGTCGATAATGGGGTCGGGATGTTCGTTGAGGCTGATTATTTGTATTTTTGAAATAGGATTGATCGGCCTGAAAAAGATGAGCCATGTTTTGAGATAAGTGGGGTTTAACAATATTTTCGCGCTGGTTTCGTTGGTTGGTTAAGGTTGATTTGATATTGTGGTTTTGCAAATTGGATCCCTCTGAGATAATATCAAGACTGTAAGACAACTTGAATTGGGTTTAATGAGTCATGAAAATTATCGTTTGCATCAAGCAGGTCCTGGATACCGCCGCTCAAATCCAGATTGAAAACGGCCAGGTCGTTTCCCCCGGAAGTTCGCGCATTATCAATCCTTATGATGAGTTTGCCATTGAAGAAGCGGTGCGTATTAAAGAGAAAAAGCCGGATACCGAAATCACTCTTTTAACGCTCGGGCCTGAGGGATTCAAGGATTCGATAAAAAAGGCTCTGGCCATGGGTGCGGATAAAGCCGTGCATTTAAGGGATCCCAAATTTGAAGGATTGGATTCTTATGCAGTGACCAGGATATTGATGCGCTATATAGAAAGCATTCCTTATGACCTGATTCTTTGTGGCAAACAAGCTGTGGATGTGGACATGGCTCAAACTGGCCCGACTCTGGCGACTTTTCTCGGTATCCCTTTTGTTACCGTGGTGACTGGGATTGAGTTTTCCGATGATTTTAAAAATGCGAAAATTACCCGGCAGGTAGAAGGGGGCAATGAAATACGTGAGCTGGCACTTCCATTACTGGTGACCTGCCAGAAAGGTCTTAACGAACCCCGGTTGCCGTCACTTAAGGGTATTATGGCTGCTAAGAAAAAAGAGGTTTTAACTCTTTGTGCTGATGACCTTGGCATCGAGGAAGGGACTCTCAATATTGAAGACAATAAAATTATTCAGGAAAATCTTTGCTTGCCCCCGGAGCGAAAAAGGGGAATAATCCTAGAAGGTAGTGAAGAAGAAATTAGCGGCAATCTGGTTCGGCTGTTGCGTGAAGAAGAAAAAATCATTTAAGAGTCTCTCTATTTATTCTGGCATTTTCTCTAAAGCAATTTTTGGAGATGTCCTTAACCAAAACTCTCCATCCTATGAATGAAACTTCAGATTCTCCCAACCCCGGCGGTATAAAAGCTCTTGTGCAAAAATATAAAGGCCAAATTGGTGTTGGTCTTTTGGTTTTGTATGTTTGTCTTCTCGGGCTGGGAACCGTTGGCGAAATTTGGGAGATTGAATGGATTTTGGATCTTCCCCTGTTTCGTCCCCCTGGCAAATATTAACAGCTCCGACCGAGACCACATAAAAATGCCAAAATAGGCTATTTATGTGACAGGGGGTATTTCCTTTGGGCCAACGCGGTGCCATTTTGTTGCTATTATCGGGGCTTTCGGCCCCTTTTTTATTTTAGGAGTTTTCTGTGAGCCAAGTCCTGGGTGTTGTGATCGAACATGACCAAGAAGGATTCAAACCCGTTTCCTTGGAAGTAATAAGTGCCGCCCGGAAACTCGCGGATCAGGTTTCAGGCAAGGTCGTTGTTTTTTATTTATGCCAAGCGGATGAGCAGGTCGAGCTTTTCATTCAATATGGGGCGGATGAAGTCCGTTTGCTCCAACACCCCGACCTGAAGACTTATATTCATGAGAATTATGGCTTCGCTTTAACGCGGGAACTTGAAAAATCTTCAGTGGATTATTTGTTTTTGCCGGCGACTAATAATGGTAAGGAGTTGTCTGCAGTTCTTTCTGCCCAATTAGGAGTAGGGGTAGCTACGGATTGTATTTCTCTTTCTGTATGGGGGGAAGGTGATGTCGAGGCTGTGCGGCCGGTATCCGCGGGAAAGGCACTCTCCACAGTCCGTTTCAAAGGCAAAAAGCCCTTTGTCCTTACTTTAAGACCGAATGTTTTCAGGGAAACGGATTTTCCAATTTCCAGGCCGGGAAAAGTTATTAGAGAAGA
>JAPKCW010000061.1:0-10840 GCA_028822815.1 Nitrospinaceae bacterium
ATTCTGCCTTCCGTTTTGACCTCGGTGTCCCATCCCATATTGGCCTCCCGGTAACCCTCTCAACCAAAAGGTTGGGACGTACTGGAATCTTCTTCGACAAGCCCACCCCTCCCCCCTCCATCCCATCCCCTCCAGCAAGAAAATATCCCACTAGGCGTGGGGCCAGTTGGCAATGGCTTTTTACTGCGAGCAACGATGCTCTCGGCTCAAGGAGTTCTTGCCTCATTCTCTCCCACTGCTATAATACCCGCTGATCCGAATTAACTTTTCCACGACAGGAGCTGGGTGAAGATGGGTATTCCTTTTACATTTTATAAAAATACTTTGTTTATTTTTATTCTTATCATTTTTTTGTTCCCGGTTGCGGGGTTCACGAGCGTGGTAGATGAAACGCTTGAGGGAGACGCAAAATTAGCCCAGGGAGAAATCCGGGAAGCTGAAAAGCATTACGCCATGGCTCTCAAAATGGACCCGGGAAACTGGCGGGTCATGCGTTCCCTGGCCGAAGTCAGGTTTAAGTTGAAAAAATACAAAGAAACCAAACAACTGGTGGACGGTATTTTGGCCATGGAAGTGATCAAGCGGAATACGGTCATGGTTACAGTAGAGGGGGACCCCGAACCGTTCGAGGCGGAAATTGTTGATGAAAGAGTCATCACCCCTGACAGCGGTAGAAACAATATGAGAAATTATATGGATGGGGAAACCAAAAAACCCATACCGCATTATCGCCTGTTCAACATGAAGACAGGCAAAATGCTCCTCATCCCGCACAAGGATGCCAAAGTTAAGTACAAAGGGGTTCCTACCAGAATCTATGCCTATGTGCAGGATCTGCACGCCAAAGTTGAAAATCAATTAATCAGCATGGCCGGAACCAAAGGTACGGTAGAGATGATGGCGCTCAAAGGGGGTTGTTTCAAAATGGGGAGTGTAAATGGTGACCTGACCGAAAGACCGGTGCATGAAGTCTGCTTGAAACCATTCAAAATGGATAAATTCGAGGTAAGTCAAAGCGATTTTCAGGCGGCGATGGGACATAATCCTTCACGGTTTAAGGGTGCTGATCGGCCGGCTGAAATGGTCACCTGGCACGAAGCAGACGAACACTGCAAAAAATCCGGCAAACGTCTGCCAACAGAGGCAGAATGGGAATATGCCGCACGCGCTGGAACCGATATGGAATATTACTGGGGCAACGAATTCGATGCTTCCAAATCTAATTTTTGTGACAGCAAATGTGGTTTGAACATTCGAGCTAAAAATTTATCCGATGGGTTTCCCAACACATCTCCGATAGGTTCGTTCCCAGCCAATCCGTTTGGCCTCCACGATATGGCAGGAAATGTCCATGAATGGGTGGCGGACTGGTTTGATGAAAGATATTATGCGGGCAGCCCGAAAGATAACCCTCTGGGACCTCAGCGTTCCAACCCTACTGACCGACGGGGCGGTGGAATGGAAAAAGTCCTTCGTGGGGGCGCCTGGGAAACAGGTCCCGGCAGTCAGCGGTCCGCTTCACGAAAAGAATTCCAAACGGATTACCGCATCGAAAGTTTCGGGTTCCGTTGCGCTCTCTAGCGAGAGATGCAATGGGCAATTGCCTTTTCTGGCTAGCAACAACTCGTCTAGGCTGAAAGAGTTTCTGCCCGTTGTACCCCTCCGGGGCATGAAAGTTAATGAGGAATATTACGCCTCTGCGGCTAGCAGCCACCGGGCGTTTCCCGGAGTTCGGACTTTAGGATTTTGCCGGTAGCGGTTTTCGGCAGGGATTCCATAAACTGAAAAGTGTCAGGGATCATAAAGATGGGCAATTTCTTCCTACACAGATCTTTGAGTTCCTGATCGGTGGCCTGGCTTCCCTGGTGCAGAACCGCGAACACTTTTACTTTTTCTCCTAGCCGTTCATCGGCCATGCCCACCACCGCCACTTCTGCAATTGCGGGATGGCTCATCAAGGCGTTTTCAATTGCCAGCGGAGATACGTTTTCCCCGGCACGGATGATGAGGTCTTTCTTCCTGCCGGCGGAAATAAACAGTCGGCCTTTTTCATCCAAATGGCCCAGGTCACCGGTTCTCAGCCAGCCCTCCGAGTCAATGGTTTCTTTGGTTTCACCAGGCTTATTCCAGTAACCTTTCATCACCGTTATGCCACGCACTCGAATTTCTCCTACTTCTCCCTGCTTGAGGGGTTTTCCGGAATCGTCAACAATTTCCAATTCGACATTTGGCAGGACGGGGCCGACGGAGCCAGGCACACTGCCATCTTTCATCGTATTCACAGCAATCACTGGTGAAGTTTCGGTCAGGCCATAACCTTCGATGACGGTGACCCCCAATTCTTCTTCAACTTTTTTCAACAGGGCTTCGGGCAGAGATGCGCCGCCAGAAATACAATAGCGCAGGGAAGAAACGTCATATCCGCCGCGGGCATAAAGCTCCACCAAAAACGAATAAATGGTCGGCACCAATGGCAGGATTGTGGCCTTATGCTGGGTAATGGAGGCCAATATGGTTTTGGGCTGAAACTGTTTGAGTAAAATGAGGGTGGCCCCTGAGCGCAATAGTATCAAGGCAATGATATTGCCATACGAATGAAACAGGGGGAGGGCAAGGATCACTTTATCTTCAGGGGTAAAATGAAGATGTTGCAAAAACCCACTGCCGTTGGTATCAAATTGGCTTTCATCAAGCATGACACCTTTGGGTCTGGCAGTGGTCCCGGAAGTATAGAGAATTACATCGGGAATGTTCTCCCCTCTTTCATGTCGCTCCAGCGGATCACCGGTGCTCTTAGCCATAAACTCGTCCCAGCGCTGGGTTCCTTCGCCCACTTGATCCGGATTAGCCGGGCCAATAAGAATTTTGTTGGGAAATAACTTGAAAAAGGGAGTGGTCTCAGGCTTGACAAAAACAGAGTCGACCACCAGGGTATCGATTCCCGCATCCTGGGCGATGTAGGCCAGGTCTTCAGGCTTTAGCAAGAAGTTGAAAGGGATAACGGGAACGCCTTTGAGCAAGGCGGCGAAAAAAGCAATGAGGTATTCCTTCTGGTTCAGGCACAGCAGGCCAATTTTGCTTCGGCTGTTGAGTTTGATCTTGGACAATGCGCTGGCGAAACGTTCGATAGAAGAAACAAGCTCTTTATAAGTCAGGCAGGACTCGCCATCGATTATCGCAGGATGAGACGGGTTCTCTTTTGCGTGTGCTTGCAAATACTGAAAAAAGGCCATTTCCAAAATTCCTTATTCGAGGAGAAAACTTGCAGACCATTATACCCTTTTGAGGCATGAAGAATATAAGGCAGGAAAAGCAAATCCCCCCAACCCCCTTCGTGGAAGGGGGAGTTTAAAAGCAACCCCCTAGCGCCCCTTGTTACCCCTGCGGGGCATGAAGGCTAATGAAGAATATAACGCAGGGGGAATTGGGCAAAACCTTGTTGAGCCGATAAAATTCTTTGTTCGCTCAAAAAAGCTATTGCTCACTGCTCGTGGCGGCTCGCCACCGGACGAAGAAGCCGTTAGGTAGGCTGAGTCCAGACGACAAATCGGGGATGAACATTTCTCCGGTTTCGAAAGTGCCTGTCTTATGTGAGGGGAGATAGGTTCGCATCATATTTTCGAGGGTCAGGGCGGAAAAACCGGGCGAATGTGTGGTGAAAAGCAAAAATGCCGGTGAATCACTGAGGATGTTTTGGCAGGCTTCCATAAACTCTGACAGTTTGTTTTCGATTTTCCAGACCTCTCCGTTAGGACCTCTGCCAAAAGAGGGTGGGTCCATGATGATGGCGTCATATTTTTTTCCGCGCCTATGCTCTCTTTGCATATATTTCATGGCGTCGTCGACAATCCAGCGTACTGGTTTATCACCCAGCCCGGAAAGTTCCAGATTGTTCTTGGCCCAGGTGACCGAGGCCTTGGAGGCGTCAATATGGGTGACATGGGCACCGGCTGAGGCCGCCGCCAGGGTGCTCGCACCGGTATAGCCAAAAACATTAAGTACTTGTATTTTTGTGCCGTTAAGCTGTTTAAGCTGATCCATGATCCACAGCCAATTCAGGGCTTGTTCGGGAAAAATCCCGATATGGCCGAATCCGGTAGGTTGTATTTTGAAGACAAGGTGGCGGAACTGAATTTTCCATCCATCCTTAGGGGGTTGGGTGGAAAACTTCCATTCTCCGCCTGTTTCTTTGCCTTTGAAATATTTGTATTCTCCTTCCGCTTTTTTCCATTCGTCAGGGGAAAGAGACTTGGGCCAGATAGCCTGAGGCGCAGGGCGGATGAAACGGTGTGGACCAAATTGTTCCAGCTTTTGAAATGCTCCGGTATCCAGCAACTTGTAGTCGAACTGGTCGAGCGGGTAGTTTTCAGATGGTGAATGGCCCATGAATGTATTTGAAAACCCTTGATGACTTCTATAGGATAATTATTTCAAAGCCTTACTATAAAAGAATGCCCTGTTTGGAGGGGGATTATATCAGAGTTTCGTTTCACAGATTAAATCATCCTGTTGTCCTATTTTTCCTTTTGATTTTTCTGCTGGCCTCCTGTTCTTCCCCCGAAGATAATATCCAGCCGGTAAAAAAGAAAGAGTTTGCGCTCCCTGTGCAAGTGGGAAAAATTGTTACCATAGATGTGGCGGACGAAGTGCGCACGGTAGGAAATATCCAGGCCGAGAAGAGGGTGGTGATCAATTCCGAAGTCCAGGGAAAAATTACTCGAATCGCGGTTGAAGAGGGGATGAAGGTGAAAGCCGGGGATTTGTTGGCACAGATCGACCCGAGGGAATTTGAACTGATTCACGAAAGATTGCGTGCCGATCTTTCATCCGTTCAAAAGGAATATCAGAAAGCCCAGGGAGGGTTGCGCCAGGAAGATAAGCAGCGGCTGGAAGCCAGAATGAAAGCCAATGAAAGCGCCTTGAATCTGGCAAGTATTGAATTGAATCGTACTCAAAACCTGGTGACGGAAAAGGTCTTGTCGCAGTCGGCGCTCGACTCTGCCAAAGATAAGGTCCGCCAGGCCGGTGAATTTTTGAAGGCCAGCAAGGCGGAACTGGCCGCCGGGATGAAAGCACGTAGTGAAGACATTGAAAAACTTGAGTCCGATATGCAGGCGATCCGAAAACGGGTCGCAGTGGCGGCACTGAATCTTTCAAAGGTAAATATCAAAGCTCCTTTCGATGGGGTTATCATCGCCAAGGAAACTGAGCAAGGTGCTTTTGCCGAGGCGGGAACCCCTATCGTGAGAATGATTGGTTCCTCCCGTTTGAAAGCGGTTCTGGAAATGCCGCAGAGCTACAGGAATAAATTAAAAAAACTCAAGGAGGCACGGTTTCTGGCGCGAGAACTGGGTTTGAAGTTTGAGCAGAATAGAAACCTCCAGCGGCTCATCCGGGTCATTCCCGATGCGAACATTTTCTCCGGCAATATCCAGGTGCAAATCGATTTGCCCGATGCCAATTCTTCCCTGTTCCCCGGGCTGACGCTGGAAAGCACGCTGAATTTTGGTGTGCGTAAAAATGTGTTACATGTCCCGGCCGTATCCCTGGTCATTTCCGAGCAGGGGACCGTTGTTTATGTCGTTAAAGATGGCAAGGCTCATAAAGTTCCGGTCAGGGCTTTTAAGGAGCGGAATGATTTTGTCGAGATCGAAGATTTCACCCACCAGTTAAAGCCGGAAACGGATCTCATCCTGCGGGGCTCCGGCGCGGTATTTCCGGGTGTGAAAGTGTTTATTACGAACCTGGAACCGGAACCGAAAACTCCGTTCAGCTCTGCATCGAAAGACAGTAAGACCTCTAAAGTCCCTGCAAAAACTTCGGGGACCTGATGAAACTTATCGACCAGGCTATCCGTAATTATCACACCGTTACGGTAATCATCGTTATGGCCCTGGTGGTGGGTGTCTTATGTTTCCAATCCCTTCCCAGGCAGTTGGCTCCTACCATCGATAAGCCTCAAATTGAAGTCAAAACTGAGTATAGGGGGCTTTCCCCTGATGAGGTGGAGCGTAATATCACGCGTCGTTTGGAAGACCAGCTTGAATCGGTGGAAGGTATGAAAAAAATGACTTCCACCAGCCAGCATGGATTGAGCACCATCAACCTGGAGTTTGAATGGGGGATCGATAAAAACCTGGCGGTGCTTGATGTCAACAACAAGCTTCAGCAGGTTAAAGACCTGCCTGTCAATGCAGACAAACCGACCCTGAGATCCATTTCGAGCGACAACTCCAGTCCTATAATGTGGATCGTGTTCGACAAGCCCAATAAAAAGATGCCCAGCCTCGATCAGAACTATATGTACAAGATCGGTGAGGATATCATTGTTCCTTCCCTCAGGCGTGTAAAGGGCATTGCCGATGTCTGGCATTTTGGTGGTGAAGAGAGAGAAATGCGGGTTGAGTTTGATCCCTACAGTATGGCCCGTTTGCATGTGACCTACAAGGAAGTGATAGACCAGCTATCAGAGGAAAACCAGAATACCCGTGCCGGATTTCACGATGAAGACAACCGTTCCTATACGGTCCGTGCCTTGGGAGAGTTTCTCAATCCGCAAGATATTCTCGATACGGTTATCAAGCGGGACGGTGAAAAAACTATCAAAGTGAGAGACTTTGCCACGGTGGTGGATGGCCATAAACGGACATCTTCCCTGGTCCGCATCAGTGGCGACTTGTCCAATGCTTTCGGAGTGATTCGCAAGGCCGGGGCCAATGTGGTGGAAGCCTGCAACCTGACTGCCAAAAGAGTAGAGGAACTTAACCAGGAATTGTTGAACCGGGGAATCCCGATCAATTTGAAAATCGTTTACCAGGAGGTGGACTATATTGACGAGGCCATGCGGCTGGTGAAATCGAACCTGGCTTTTGGAGCTGTTCTGGCAGTGGCGGTCCTACTGCTATTTTTGGGGTCTGCGCGGTCGTTGTTGATTGTGGCGATCAGTATTCCTGTGAGCCTGGTTTCCGTGTTCATCGTTCTTAAAATTTTTGGACGAAGCATAAATATCATTTCCCTTGCAGGCATGGCTTTTGCTGTTGGTATGGTGGTTGATAACTCGATTGTGGTGCTGGAAAATATTTATCGTCACCTTACAATGAGGAAAGGTGTTTTTAAGGCCGCTTACGATGGAGCTTCGGAGGTATGGGGGGCGGTGCTTGCCTCAACGCTGACGACCCTGGCCGTTTTTGTTCCCATCGTGTTTATTCAGGAAGAGGCGGGGCAGATGTTCCGCGATATCGCTATCACCATCAGTGCCAGCATTGCCTTGTCTTTGTTAGTGTCCATCACTGTTATTCCGACTTTAACTACGTTGTTGATCCGTCTTAAGCCGGGAGAAGAATACCAGTCGGGATTTTTTCACCGCGCTTTGTTCAAGCCAATCGTTCTGTTGGGCAAGATGATGAGTGATGCCTATTCTGGACTCATGGAATGGTTACTGCACAATTCTCCCGTCAGTATTTTTTTCAGGGTACTTATTATCGCCGGTGTAGGCTGGATGTTGTGGTATAGCGGCAAGACCCTGCCGGAAAAGGATTATCTTCCTTATGGAAACGTGAACATGGTGTTCATGCTCATCGAACCGGTGGCGGGAACGCCTGTGGAAACAAATATGCGTTACATGGCCGAATACGAAAAAAAGATTGTGGCAATGAAAGATGTCAACCGCAACTTCCTGGTTTTTTCGTCGCGCTTCAATGGCGGTGGTGCCATCATCGAAAAAGAACTGGCGGCAGGCCAGCGGGGCGAAGTGAAGATGGCGGTCAAATCCGGGGAAATGGGCCGAGAGATTTTTGAAATTCCCGGATACCGTTTTGCCTTTGCCATGCAGAGACCCATTTTTCGGTCAGCCAATAAAACCTTTGAAGTCGAAATTACCGGGCCGGATATGTTGAAACTGAAAAGCAATACTCTGGATTTGATCGGAAAAATTTCTGCGATAAAGGGGGTGCACTCGGTCCGGCCAGAATTTAAATTCGGTAACCCAGAGCTCAGGTTCATTCCCCGGCGTGAAGATGCGGCCCGGCTGGATATGGGTATGAATGAGATCGGAGATATTATTGAGTCTCTCAATGCCGGTAAATATTTGGGTGAGTTCAACGATCAGGGCGAACCCATCGACTTTATCCTGGTACAGAAAAAAGACGCCAATAAACTGGGACTGGAAGACTACCGTTCTTTGCCGGTATGGACTGATGAAGGCATGATGACCCACCTCGGGCATCTGGTCGATATAAAAATCGATGCGGGCCCTGCACGCATTGACCATATTGGAACGGAACGGGCGATCAAGCTACGAGTGCAGGTGAAAAAAGATATTGCCATGCAGTTGGTCATCGACCGGGTTGACGAGGAAGCATTGGTTGACGCAAGAAAAAATCTTGGTGAAGAATACGGACTGCGTATCGGCGGTTCCGCCGATGAACTGGCCTCTACCGAAAAATCATTGATGAATAGTTTTGCCTATGCGTTAGGTTTCATCTATCTGCTGCTTGTGGCCTTGTTTTCCTCATTTCTCAGGCCATTCATTGTTATGCTGACGGTGGCGTTGGCGGTTTCCGGTTCGTTTCTGGGAATCACCTGGAACAACTGGTTCCAACGCGGGAATATTCTTGAAATCCTCCAGGAATGGAAAGTGCCGAATGCCCAGGCCATGGCCGCTGACTGGAACTGGATCACTTTTGATATTCTTACCCAGTTGGGGATCGTCATCCTCGCTGGCATTGTTGTTAATAATGCCATCCTCATCGTGCATCAAATGCTCAACAATATTAAAGCGGGTATGGGGGAGCGTGAGGCCCTTTTGCTGTCATGCCAGACACGGTTGCGGCCCATCATGATGACCGTCATCTCCAGCGTATTTGGGATGATTCCTCTGGCTTTCGGTGAGGGGGCAGGCACTGAATTGTACCGGGGTATGGGCACCGCCTTGATCGGCGGACTGAGTATCTCCACCGTGTTCACTCTTTTCCTGGTCCCCGTGCTGATATCCCTGCTGAACGATATGGGATTCCACACCAAAAAAGAAGACCTCGTTAAAGAATCGCTCCACTAGGCGTGGCCAGCGTCACGCTGGACCCAGTGAAGCATAGCTCTACTTGGCGAGTAAGAAGTATTGGCTGCCCAAAGAGCCCTTGTTAGTTGCCCCCGCAGTTAGCGGTGGGCCAGTTCTTGGGTGGGGGGCAGTCGATAATGATTTCTTCTTTGCTGGTGGGGTGGTTAAAAACCAGCCGATGCGCATAAAGGGCGATCTGGCCTTCCGCCAACGCTGAATGGGCACCATACTTTTTATCTCCAACGATGGGGTGCCCGATGAAGGCGAGTTGAGCGCGGATCTGGTGGAACCTTCCGGTATGCAGGTGAATGTCAAGTAGGCTGGTGTTTTGTAAAGTTTCGATGACCTCATAATCCAACTGAGCTTCTTTGGCGTTGGGAGTTGCGCGGGGGAACACGGTTGCCTTGAGGGATTTTTCTTTTCTCAGGTAGTGCGTCAGGCAGGCCTGCTGAGGTTGTGGAGTCCCCTCGACCAGGGCCCTATAAATTTTCTTTGTGGTTTTTTTGCGAAACTGTTCAGAGAGCCGCGAAGCCCCCTTGGAAGTGCGTGCGAACACGACAACCCCTGACACCGGACGGTCGAGTCGGTGCACCAACCCCAAAAACACTTTGCCCGGTTTTTTATATTCCGTTTTGATCCAGTCTTTCACCTGATCCATCAGGGAAATTTCTCCGGACTTGTCAGGCTGGATGAGCACTCCCGCAGGTTTGCGCACCGCTATCAAATGGTTGTCGAGATACAGGATGTCGAGAGAAGGATGCTCAGGAGGGTTGCTCAATCTTCAGTCCTTTAGCTTCGATGATTTTGAGCACCGGCGGGGTGACGAGGCCTCCGGAGACCACATATTTGATGCCCTCCTCAATAGTCATAGAAACTTCAGTGAGTTCTTCAAGTGGGGAGAAGATCAGAAATCCGGATGTGGGATTAGGCATGGTTGGCACGAACACGTTGAGCATGTTTTCCCGGGTGAGCTCCTGAACCTCTCCGCGGGACTCGCCGGTCACAAACCCGATTGCCAAGAGGCCCCGGCGCGGGAACTCGATCAGGACGACTTTGCGAAAGGCTGACGTATCTGCTTCGGCAATGGATGAAACCACCTGTTTGGAGCCTTTATAAATCCGGCGTACGAACGGAATTTTTTCAATCAGGAGTTCGCCGATTTGGAACACCTTGTTCCCAAAAAAGTTGGTGGTCAACCAGCCCACTATGAGCACGATAAGCAGGGTCACCACCAGTCCGAGAAAAGGGATGCGGTAACCTTCGGGAATGGGCGCGCCAAGCTGAATCAGTATATTGGTGAACACCGGCGACAGGGCATCGAAGTTGTTGAGCAGAAACTGCAAAATGAACCACGTCAATGCGATCGGCAGGGTGATCAACAACCCGGTGATGAAAACATTTCGAATTCGGCGTTGGAAATTTTTAAACACGGTTTCCTGTCTGGAAATTGAAAAAGCTCATTATATTATATAAGGAAAGTGGTGGAAGGCAATAGAGGTTCAAAGGGGCCAGTTTTGCACTTGACAGGGGCGGGATAACCGTTAATATCAAACGGTTAGTTTTTCAGGTTGGGCAAAAAAATAAATGGGGCTGTGGCGCAGCTGGGAGCGCACTTGAATGGCATTCAAGGGGTCAGGGGTTCGATCCCCCTCAGCTCCACCATATATATTAAGGGGTTAACTCGAAAGAGTTGACCCCTTTTTTAGTGGATGGTATGGGTATTGTATTGCGGGGCTTGACCCTCACCCATTTTCTGTATCGGTCGCACTCAAGAAAATTCGGTTA
>JAPKCW010000275.1:0-2308 GCA_028822815.1 Nitrospinaceae bacterium
TCCTCATATTGGCCAAGCCATTCAGGCTTACCTGCTCCGCTCAGAAGATGATGTTCGCCGTTTCATTGAAAACGGAATCTCCTTGAGGCTATGCAAAGGAGCTTATAAAGAGCCCACCGATATTGCCTTGCAATCCATGGATGAAATAAGAGCAAACTTTTTGAAACTTGCCTATCAATTACTGAAAGAAGGTCATCAGCCTTCTATCGCGACCCATGATGAAAACCTGCTAGTGAAACTTCTGGATTTCATAACCCAGGAAAAGATTGAGCCGGAATCCTTTTATTTCGAAATGTTGTATGGAGTCCGGCGGGACCTGCAGAAAATACTTAAAGAAAAAGGATATCGGGTAAGAATCTATACCCCCTATGGAAAGGCCTGGTTGCCTTATACCCTCCGCCGACTGGTCGAAAAAAAGGAAAACCTACTTTTTGTAATCACTCATCTGTTCAGAGAAACCCTGGGTTTAAGGAAACTTCACTGAAGAATACCTCGCTCATTTAAACCCCAAAATCTCCTATAACCTATTAATAAATAAAGAGATATTTGGATAATGGAGACATAACTCCACACCAATATTAAAGTGTTTCCAGGCCCGTTCTCTATCAACCAAACGGCCCGGTTCCCGGCTAAAGCGGAGGCCCAGCATGTTTGATATCCCGGAAAAAGGAAAAGATATCGTCCTTACGTATTTGAAGGAAAAGTTTGAGAAAAAGAAACAATCGCCTTCCAAATCAGGGGCAAAACCAAGAGTTTTGGATAATCTGCGGAAAAAAGCACAATTTAAAAACCTGTTGCTGTCAAAATCCCTCATTGTCAAACTTTAAACCACCAGGCGTGGGCGGAGCCTACACTGGCAAACGTTATCTCGGCTCAAGGATTTTGGAATAGATATTTTCAAGCTTAGCTGACTGTTGCTTCCAGCTACCATATTGAGAGCAAACGGTATTTCTGGCATTAATACTCAAACGTTCGCGCAAGGCAGAATCTTGAAGTAACGTGATCACGGCTTCTGCAAGATGGGTATCAGACCTGGGTGGAATGATAAGCCCGTTTCGCCCGTCTTCTATGACACATCCAATTCCCCCGACAGCTGTTGCAACCACTGGCAATTGGCAAGCCATTGCTTCCAAGAGAATGTTGGGTGTCCCTTCAAGTAAACTAGGCAAGACAAAAATATCTGCAGCATTGAGCCAATGTGGAATCGTTTCCCCCTTTTGAAAACCTGCCAGATGGACATAAGGGTTCAGATTTGTGATCATTAATTCTATGGCAGATCTGAATTCGCCTTCTCCGACTATTACCACCAGAACAGGACCGTAGGATTGCAGTATTTTTGGCAAAGCGGCTAAAAGATATTTATGCCCTTTTCTTTCAGAAAGATTTCCTACCGCTAATATTATGGGCCGATCTATCGGTAACCCCAATTGTTTTCGCAGAGTCATTTTATCGAGCGGCTTAAATTGTTCCAGATCGATTCCGTTAGGAAGAACCGTGATTAACTGTCTGGAAATTCCTTTTGCAATGAGTTGGTCGGCAAAATGCTGGCTTTCGCATATGATTACATCGGCCCGATTGAGAATTTTGCAGAGTAAATACCATATAATGGGAAGCTTTGTAAATAATATGTCCGATCCCCATAAGTTGATAACAACGGGTATTGCCGTAAAAAATTTTACAGTGATGGCAACCAATCCGGCAAGAGTCCAATAAGCGTGGAGAACCTGAGTTTGACCTGCACTTTTCAACGCCGACAAAAAAAATGAGCCTAATAAAAAAGGTAATTGAAATATACGAAGAAAGTTACTTTTGATACGACTGGCCATTCCCGCTCCATAGGCAAGAGATTGAAATGACTCGGGGAAAAAATATCTGAAGTGCTCAACAGGAAATGGATGCAGTTCCTTAACGACTGCCGAATCGTGCGGTGCAATGACCCGTATGGAACTTAACTCCCGCGCAAAATTATAGACAAATCTTCCTGCATTATCCCCTTCAAAACGGGGGAAAGATGTGGTCAGGATTGTTATTTTGGGGCCGGGTAGTTGGTTTATGTTGTTTGTTGACATTCGATTCCTGAAAAATATAGCATTGAAGGATCAGGCTACCAAGCTTTGCAGAAAAACTACTATCTATATATCAGCAATTTCGTTCCTCGAGTTTAAAAAAAATGCCAACGGAATCCCGTATCCTTACAGTTTACTATAAACATAAGCCCGGCGGGTTTTGCAAAAGGCTGCAAATGAAAATCCATGCTTATCTGGAACAGGGATGGAAAGTTCATTATATTGCGGTGGAACCGTTTCCC
>JAPKCW010000276.1:0-2305 GCA_028822815.1 Nitrospinaceae bacterium
CCTATTTGTCGCGGGGAGACCGGAATGTACATGCTTTTTTCAAAACCTACCTGAATAACGGCCACGATGCCAAGAGTGCGTTGAAAAAGCATTCCACCCACCGGTATGTATACCGCCAGTATGAAAAGGAAGATTACCTTCCCTGGGATATTGTTGACCACGGCTACCGTAATAATTTTCTGTGGGAGGATTATCAGCGGGGATTGAAAGAAGTACATACTCCTATTTGCGATACCTCAATCTGTAAAATCTGTGGCCTTTGCCACTAACCGGCGAGCCGCTGGTGGCAAATTGCAATACTATTTAGCGGGCAACCTTTTTTCTCGGCTTGATTTGCCCTTACCCAGTTTCCCCCGTGGTGAGCAGTATGTCTTTTGATATTGAAAAAATGAATAAGCTTCCTGTCGAGGCGCGGTTCTTCGATGTGAACGAGATCTGGTATTTCATGAACCGTTGGGTCGTTCGCTTGTTGTATCCGACATCGGTGACGCCGAACCAGATCACCGTTCTTTCCCTGGTTTTCGGTTTAGCCTCCGCCGGTTTTTATGTTTCAGGAATTCCTGATGCTTTGGTGTGGGGTGCGGTCTTTCTATATGGAAAAGTGTTTTTCGATAATGTGGATGGCAACCTTGCCAGGGTGAGGGGAACGACATCGCGGTTTGGCAGGTTTATTGATTCCCTTACCGATTTTGGGGTCACGGTTCTGGTTTATGTTGCCGTGACGATAGTTCTGGTGCGGACAACGGGAGCCTCGGAATACTGGGTGCTGGGACTGCTTGGACTGGTTGCCTGTTTTTTGCAAAGCACCTTTTTCGTTTTCTATCTGGTCAATTACACTTCCCGCGCGGGTTCCTATGAAAAAAACCGGGTGGATGAAAGCGTGACCGAAGAGGACCGGGCCAACGCGGAAAAGGCAGACCCCTGGGATTTGCGACTGCAAATTCTGTTTGTTTGGGTTTATGGGTGGCAGGATAAGATGGTGGAACAGTTAGATGCGTTGTGTCGACGCCTTGCCCATGTTCCTGACACAGAAGAAGTTTTGCGAGATTGGTATTCAGACCGGGGTTTTCTCGCTCGGATCAGCCCGTTATGTTTATGTACCAATAATATAATGCTGGTGGTTTTTTCCCTGCTGGACCAACTGGAATTATTTTTGATCCTGCTCATTTCTCTCATGAACTTTTATGCATTAGGTTTGCTGGCTTGGAAGGTCTTTAACCGGCGGGTCCCCGGTTGGCCCTGCGCCTAGCTGTGGTTATTGGGTGGTGAGAGGTTTTTGGTAGCCTACCAGTTCGACATAGCCTTTTCCTGCCACTTTTTTTCCTTGAAATTTTCCTGTTATGGAGACACTTCCTTCCCAGTAGGAACCGGAGATAGAACGCAGGTTATAAAGCTCCTGGTCTGGGAAATCGGGGGTGATGTTGAGGACTCCTTCGGGCAGGGTGAGAGTCCAACCGGCGGGGTAGGTAGCTTTTGTGTGCGGGCTGGTCCAGAACTTATTAGCAGTAATGGAAAACTCGTTATCAGCGATATGACGGGATTGCCCATCGGCAAAAATCAGGGTTCCGCTGGAATGGGGGTCTTTGCCGCCGTTTTTATCGCGCAACTGGTAGAGCATGAGTTCGGTCTTGTTGTCGAGTTTTATGGAAAACCAGTCCCAGCCCACCAGGTTTTCGTTTAATTGGTTGCTGGAAAATTCGTGGTCCATCCAGCTGGTTCCCCGGACCGGAACCGCTTCTCCTTTGAGGAGTAGCTGTCCGGTAGTTTCCATGCGCGTGAAAGAAAAATAATGCGAGGCGTTCCCGGAACCACTGCCTTTTTTGCTGATTCCTTCCATGCCGTGCAGGACCCGTTTTTTTATAGGTGTCAGTTTCAGGTCGAGTCCTGTTCCATTTTCCTGGGCTTTAAGATGGTGGGACTTGTCTTTTGAGGTCAAGCTCCAGTCTTCATTCCACACATGCAGTCGGTCGGACTCGGCACCTGCGTTGTTTATTCCTTTCCTGTTGATGCGTTCAAAGAAATGAAATTTGTTTTCATGGATATCGGAGACTGTCATATGTGCGAAATAGATATTGTCGATTTTCCAGGCAGAAGGGTTGTCAATGGGATTGTCGAGCCCAACCCGGAAGAAAGTGAGCTGGTAGCCGAACGAACGGTCTTTTTCATCTTTCAGGTTGCCAGTGTAATACCACCATTCGATGCGGAACCTATCGTGCGAGAAATCATCGCGGGGAAACTGGTAGTTGTATCCGGGAAGTGCCTGTTGGAACGGAGCGAGTTTTGGGGGTTCTGCGTCGGCCGATGG
>JAPKCW010000277.1:0-2303 GCA_028822815.1 Nitrospinaceae bacterium
GTTGTTCTGAACGCAGCAAGCTGTGGGGGATCAGACACGAAAACGATGGACCTTCAGCGACATCCGTTTTTTGGCAGGAGCGTCAACGATCACCTTTCACCACAGAAGGAATGGACCAGCAGGCGACGAGACAAGGTTTTTTTACGGCTATCTGATCGTTGGGGCGAGCAGCAGCATCCAGATGATGTTTCTCTCCTGCATGTTTGCCTACGGGGTGCTGTTCAAGGAACTTGAATCAGAATTCGGCTGGTCGCGTGCAGCCATTGCCGGGGCGCCTTCCCTGATGATGCTGATGATGGGAACGTTAGGGATTTTTTTGGGACGGGTAAACGACGTCGCAGGACCGAGGCTGTTGCTGACACTGACGGGGGTGCTTTACGGCGTGGGCTTCATGCTCATGTACCAGATGAACAGCCTTTGGGAGCTATACCTGTTTTTTGGGGTGATGGGGGGGCTTGGGCTGGCCTCGCACGACGTGGCCACCCTTTCCACCGTCAACCGCTGGTTCATCCGTTTCCGGGGACTGATGACGGGCATCGTCAAATCTGGAGCGGGACTGGGGCAGGTGATTGGTCCAATCGCCGCCAGTTTTCTAGTGATAACCTACGGTTGGAGAATTGCCTGCCTGTTGATGGGACTGTTTGCGATGGTCGGTATAGTCTTGGCCTCCCAGTTGATGAGGAGGGATCCGGAGGGGATGCAGACCCTTCCCTTGTCTGAACCTCATTCAAACAACAGGGGGCCAGCCCCGGAAAGTGCCGCGCTCAGTTTCGAAGAAGCCTGGAAAACTCGTTCCTTCTGGATTCTTTGCCTTGCAAAGTTCGCCGATTTGTTTTGCCTGGTGTCGGTCATCAGCCACATTGTTCCCCACGGCATTGACCTCGGGCTGGATCCGACAGTGGCGGTGACAGTGCTTTCCAGCATCGGTGGCTGTAGCATCATCGGAAGGCTGGTGCTTGGTTCTTTATTTGACCGCATCGGACCCCAAAAATCTCTTTGGATTTGTTTTTCACTGTTGCTTCTGGGACTGATGCTGATACTGCATACGGAAGACTCGTCGCTTCTGTTCGTATTCGCTCTGATCTACGGAATTAGCCACGGAGGTTTCTTTGCCGTCGCCTCCCCTTCGGTGGCCCATTATTTTGGCACCCGATCTCATGGAATACTTTTTGGCACCGTCCTCTTTTTTGGAGCGCTCGGAGGTACCGTTGGGCCGATAGCCACCGGAAGGATCTATGATCTCTACCAAAGCTACGACAACGCCTTCATGATGCTCATGGTCCTTACTTGCATCGGTTTCTTGTTGACCTTGGGTTTGAAACATCCCAAAATGCTGAATCCTTGAGTGTGGATCACTTTGACATTCAAGAATAATTTAAGGGACTGAAGCAACTCAGACTCTCAAAGAGAGTTACAGCGGCCAAGATGTAGCAACGAGAGAGCCGACTGGCAGCGCGTCAGAAATGTGAAATAATCGAGCTGTTTGATGCAGGAATCACTAATGAAGTCGGTGCATTTTTTAGGATGTACATCATCAATAATATCAGGTTTTTAATTGACTTTATTGCATTTGTCAAAACGACAGTAGCTTATGCATGTGTCGAGGAGAAGTCGAGGAAATTTGCAGGAGAAGAGAATAGGGAAATAATGGTAAGTGGGAGTATGAAAATAAAAAACTATTTTAAGCTTTTCAGTTTTGTCGTTTTTTCATCTTATCAAAAAAAGTTAAAAAGAATACTAAAAACCAAAACTAGCGCCAATATAAATTTCTTTCCAAGTTATTCCATTGCTGCTTGAACCTAGGCTCCACTCGCGGAGACCAAGTACTACATCAGGAGCCCCTTTTTTATCAAGTGAGTAATCGAATTCAATAAACTTAGTGGTTCCTGACGAGTAATTTGTTTTATCATCACCATATTCGTATAATCCGTTTGTTACTTTGCCGCTTCCAAAGGTCAAAAACCATAATGATAATGACAACTCAGTTGTTGTACCTTGTCTTTTTCTTCGAGTTACAGTTCTGTCGCCGTTGGCGATACTTCCTTTAGTTACATTATCAACTATGGAACTTTGCGCAACACCAATTCCGATAAAACCCAAGGTGAGCCTAGCCCCGTAACCAGGAAGTGTTTTTGACTCCTCAGTTTCCTTTTCTTTATTTGTGTCGGAAAAACTAATCATATCAGAAAGCTGCCTAGGAAAGGAGGCAAGAATTTTAAAAGATGATGCGCTAATGTTTGGTATAAATATCAATAAAAAGATAAATGAGAGAGAAAATATTTTTATCATATTCATCTTAAAAT
>JAPKCW010000278.1:0-2303 GCA_028822815.1 Nitrospinaceae bacterium
ACAAGTAATGCATGGAATATAATCATGGATAATAAATATATTTTGGTTGTTGATGACGACGAAACTATTCGCATGGGTCTTGAGATTCAGTTGGATTCAGCAGGATATAATGTTGACACAGCTAAAAGTGGGGAGGATGCTATTGAAATGCTAGATAAGGGCTCTTCCTATGATCTGGTAGTCACTGATTTGAGGATGTATGGAGAAACAGGAGTGGATGTCTTCAAAAAGGTGAGGGAAATCAATGTAAAAACTCCTGTGATGATAATTTCCGGATTTGGTGGCGATACACCTTTGTTTAAGGAGGCAATAGAACTCAAACCCTGTGCTCATGCTTTTAAACCCTTCCCCGAAGAGGAGCTTCTGGAAAAAGTACGCTTTTGTCTTGCGGGAGCCAATTGAAATGCTTAACTGTCTATGAAGGGGTATTTTTTGAACCAGAATTGGCCTCTTATTGCAGGTGATCGCGGGGGGATTTATTACCTTCTTTGCTTTTGAGCACTTCTTTTAATTCAACCATGAATTCATTCACGTCTTTGAAGGAACGATAAACGGAAGCAAAACGAACGTAGGCGACATCATCCAGGTTATAAATTTCACTAATGACTTTTTCACCAACCTTCACGGCAGAGACTTCCTTTTCGCCCAACTCCTGAATATACTGTTCCACACGGTCAACGAGGTCTTCAATATCTTTGATGCTTACCGGCCTTTTCTGGCAGGCTTTCTGTACGCCATGAATAATCTTGTCCCGGTCAAACTCTTCCCGCCGACCGTCTTTTTTTATCAATAAAGGCAACGACCGCTCCAGCTTTTCGTAGGTGGTGAACCTCACAGAGCAATTCAGGCATTCTCTTCGCCTGCGTATAACAGTCCCCTCTTTATTCAAGCGGGAGTCAACGACTTTGTTCTCCATATCGGAGCAATCAGGACATTTCATAGGGCAGGATTTATTGCTTGGTTAATTCCAGGTGAAGTGGAAACTGGTCGCAAAGTTCACGCACTTTTTTACGAGTTTTGGCGTGCAGACTATCATCCCCTACTTTTTCGAGTGTCTGGACCATCAATTCTCCGATTCTACGCATTTCATTTTCTTTCATTCCCCGGGTGGTCAGCGCAGGTGTTCCGACCCGAATTCCGGAAGTCACAAACGGGCTCCGGGTCTCAAAAGGCACGGTGTTCTTATTCACTGTGATTCCAGCTTTTTCCAATGCCGCCTCAGCGTCCTTCCCGGTAATATCCTGAGGACGCAAATCGACCAGCATCAAGTGCGTATCTGTTCCACCGCTGACAATTTTATACCCTTGATCGATTAAAAATTGTGCCAGACATTTAGCGTTGGCTATCACCTGTTTCTGGTAGGTTACAAAATCCGCATTCAAAGCTTCTTTAAATGCCACAGCTTTTGCGGCAATTACATGCATGAGGGGGCCACCCTGAATACCGGGAAATATTTTTTTATTAACTTCCTTGGCATATTCTTCTTTGCATAAAATCATTCCGCCTCGAGGCCCTCTGAGAGTTTTATGCGTGGTGGTGGTGACAAAATCTGAGTGGGGGATCGGTGAGGGATAGAGCCCTGCAGCAATCAGTCCCGCAGGATGAGCAATATCGGTCATGATTTTTGCCCCGACCTCATCGGCAATTTCGCGGAACTTGACAGGGTCGATCACCCTTGGATAAGCGCTTGCCCCTGCAATGATCAATTTAGGCTGGCTTTCAAGAGCCAGTTTCCTGACCTCGTCATAGTCAATCAGCTCAGTTTCCTGACTCACGCCATAGGCCACAACGTTATAGGTGTATCCAGAAAAGTTTACTGGACAACCATGGGTCAGGTGCCCGCCATGAGACAAGTTCATCCCTAGAATTGTATCTCCCGGCTTGAGAACAGTATGGTAAACCGCCATATTGGCTTGGGAGCCTGAATGGGGCTGAACATTGGCGTGTTCGGCGGAAAACAGTTTTTTTGCCCGTTCAATGGCAAGGCTTTCTGCAATATCAACGTATTCACAGCCGCCATAATAACGCTTGCCAGGGTAGCCTTCGGCATATTTATTGGTCATGACCGAGCCCTGAGCCTCCTGCACCTGGGGGCTGACAAAATTTTCAGAGGCAATCATTTCGAGGGTATTATTTTCCCGCTCGGTTTCATCTATAATGGATTGTGCGATCTCCGGATCAAAATCAGCAAGTGACAATTTGCATCTCTCCTTGAATTAAAGATTTTTTTAGAGAATTCCTATTTATTCGGTGATTTTCTCTAAGCCAACCACTAAGCGTGGGGCCAACTAGCAATGGCTCGT
>JAPKCW010000279.1:0-2283 GCA_028822815.1 Nitrospinaceae bacterium
CTGCGCACAAAGATTCTTGATAGCTCCACAGCTAGTGGGAGGATACTATAAATTGTAAACTCAAGGAAACATAAAAATTGGTGCCTTGATTTTTGCCGGGGGAGCCGTTGGTTTTAATCACCGCCGGTGATTCGATCCAGTTCCATGAAAGCTTCTTTGCCTTTCATGGCAAGAAAATAATCCGTATTGACAATGCGGTTACTGGAAGGGTCCAGATTGATATTGATGACAGGTACTCCTCTTTCCATGAAATGAAGAGCAATATAATCATTGGTGGGAACAGCTCCTGAACTACCGACCAAAATAGTAAGGTCAACGGGTTCTTGCAAAAACCTTTTAAAACTTCCTTCCTGTTCAGGGTGTCCGCTGTATTCTCCATCTCCAAACATCAAAATATGGGGCCGGGCGATTCCCCGGCAACGGCTGCATACCGGATAATTGGACGCCTTCATGGAGGCGGTGTCCAGATCGCAAAGGGGGACAGAAAGGTCTTCCCAGAACTGGTAGGTACAAGTGTCGAGGCATTGCAGTCTCCACATGGAGCCATGAACTTCAAGGATCCGGTCTTCAGGGCAACCCGATCTTAAATGCAAACCATCGGTATTAGTAGTGTGGATGAATCCATCCCGGTCTTGGAGCCATTTGTTGATGATCCGGTACCCTTCATGAGGCTGGTTTTCATGAGCGTTACGGCGTCTCCATTCATAAAAAGCCCAGGCGTGCGGTAATTCATTGCGAAATGCCCAGGGACTGGCCAAGTCCTGCGCCTCCAGATTTTTTTTCTTGAAAGGAGGAAAATTTCTCCAATAGCCATTCTTGTCCCTGAATGTAGGAATATTGGAGTCAGCACTCATACCGGCACTGGTTAAAAATAGCACCCGTGTTGCTTTGTTAATCAGGTCCGAGGCCTTATGCAGAATTTCAAGCTGTTCCATCCCACTCCCTATAAAACTGATCCAGATACGCCTGCATGAACTGGTGTCTTGCTTCTGCAAGCCGCTTACCCGAGGCCGTATTCATCCGGTCTTTCAATAAAAGTAGTTTCTCATAAAAGTGATTGATGGTGTGTCCCTGGTTTTTTTTGTAATCATCGAAACTCTGATGCAGGACCGGCTTTTCTTCAGGATGATAAATCAAGCGATTTTTGTAGCCTCCATAGGCGAAAGTGCGGGCGATGCCCAAAGCTCCTATGGCATCCAACCGATCTGCGTCCTGCACCACTTTTCCTTCAAGCGTTTTCATAGGTGTTGGCACCCCCGCTCCCTTGTAGGAGATACTGGCGACGATTTCGATGACTGGGTCAATCACCCTGCGTTCCACATGGTTTGCAGCGAGGAACTGTTCCGCCATTTGAGGGCCTTTGTTTTCGTCCCCGTCGTGAAACTTCCAATCAGCAATATCGTGGAGCAGGGCGGCTAATTCGACGACCATCAAATTTGCCCCTTCCTGTCCGGCAATATTTTTTGCCAGGTTCCACACCCGGTAGATATGCCACCAGTCATGGCCAGACCCCTCCCCGGCAAGCTTCTCTTCCACAAACCGGCAGGTTTTATCTATAATAGGGGGCGTCATGGTTTATTACCTTTGGTTATTAACGAGCAGGGGTATCATCTCATACCCCCATTTAATGTTTCATGAAAATTAGCGACAATAAAAATGGGGGTTATGTGGAGGGGGACACGTTTCTCCATGAGTTAAGGCCGCAAGGTAAGATCATTGCGGCTTTATTCCTGCTATTAGGGTCCGGCATTGGTAATGGCTGGTCTCTCGCCGTGGTCAGCGTGCTATCTGCGCTGGCAGTCATCGTAGCCAGGGTGCCTTTTAGGGAACTTCTCCGTACACTCAGGCGTATGTCCTGGTTTTTTCTTGCCATTGCTATTTTTCCTGTTTTATTCACTCCAGGGTTTTATGTTGAACTGCCGTTTCCTATCAGTGTTTCTCGTGAAGGATTGACTCTGGGGCTGGAATCCTCTATGCGACTGGTGAATATTCTCATGGTATCTCTGGTATTGGTCCGCACGACTTCGTCTGCCGATTGGATGGAAGGAATGGAAAAGCTACTCGGCCCCATGACGCACCGTTTCCCATATATCCGCGATTTACTTGCGGTAGCCGTGTTGTCGGTGAAGTTTTTACCTATGATCATTGTCCAGACCGAAGAACATTTTTCCAGCCTGCGCAAAAAAGAAACGATGCCCCGTGAACGGGGATATCAAAAAATACGTTCCGTCATTCACTCCGTTCTGCAATTTATTGTTGAAATATTTTCAGATCTGGATCGCT
>JAPKCW010000280.1:0-2245 GCA_028822815.1 Nitrospinaceae bacterium
TGAATATCCCCGTACATTTGAACTGCATAATTTGCGAAAATTTAAACGGTTTAAAACCAATATTCCCGTTACGTTTTTCTGTGAAGAAGGTGATAAGAAGTTTGAGGATTTAGGGATTCTTCGCGACCTCAGTTCCGGCGGGGCCTTGATCAGTCATACCAAGGAGGCCACTAAACAAAAACCTTTATATCTCTCTCTGGAGCTTCCTACAGGCGGGAGCATCAAACTACAAAAGGCAGAGGTGCAAAATTTAAGGAAAAACCCAAAAAGTGAATCCTCTCCCTATGTGACAGGAGTTAAATGGAAAGATCTTCTTCCTGAGACCCAAGAGGGGATATCCAGATTCGTCACCCAAAGGTCAAAGGAACGCAGGGAAAACCACCGATAATATTTTAGGGACCCTGCAATAATTGGAAACTTTATGAACTGCCTTTTATAGAATAATTTCCAGATCCTTTTCCCGCAGTCGTTTGATGCGGTCCCTGAGTTCGGCGGCTTTTTCAAATTCCAAATCTTTGGCGACAGAGAGCATTTTCTTCTCCAGTTCCACAATCAATTGCGGAATCGTTTTACCCGATTCATAGGCATCCTCTTCTTCCATTACCCCAAAAGCGGATTCGGGGGGTTCTGAATATTGCATAGAATCTTCAATGGCTTTTTGAATGGAACGAGGGGTTATCTGGTTTTCCCGGTTGTAGGCAAGCTGGATTTCCCTTCTGCGGGCCATTTCATCGATGGCGGCCTTCATGGATCGGGTTATCGTATCGGCATAAAAGATAACTTTTCCTGAAATGTTCCTTGCGGCCCTTCCTGATGTCTGAATCAGGGACGTGGTGGACCGCAGGAAACCTTCTTTATCCGCATCGAGAATAGCCACCAAAGAAACCTCTGGAATATCAAGCCCCTCCCGCAGTAGATTTATACCTATTAAAGCGTCGAATTCGCCTAGCCGGAGTTCGCGGATGATCTGGGTTCGCTCCAGAGTTACGATGTCGGAATGAAGGTATTTGACCTTCAGCCCCAGTTCGGAAAAATGCTCCGACAGGTCTTCAGAAAACCTTTTAGTCAGCGTTGTGATCAAACAGCGCTGATTTTTTTCTGCCCGGGAACGGATTTGGTTGTATAAATCGTCCACCTGATTGGTCACGGGTTTAATCTCAATCTCCGGGTCCACCAATCCTGTTGGTCTCGCGATCAGTTCCACCACATGGTTTGCAGATTTTTCCAATTCATACGAACCAGGGGTGGCGGAAGTGTAAATGACCTTATGGGTATGCTGTTCAAATTCCTCAAACCTCAGAGGACGGTTATCAAATGCCGAGGTCAGGCGAAAACCGTATCGGATCAGGGTCTCTTTGCGAGACCGGTCGCCTTTGTACATACCCTGTAATTGCGGCAGGGTAACGTGACTCTCATCAATAATAAAAAGCGAATCTTTGGGGAAATAATCCAGCAAAGTTGGCGGCGGCTCGCCTGGAGTCCGGGCCATGAGATGGCGCGAATAGTTTTCAATGCCCTGGCAGTAACCGACCTCCTTGATCATCTCTAGGTCAAACAAGGTTCTCTGGTCAATTCTCTGTGCTTCGATAAGGAGATTCTGACTTTCAAAATAGGCAACCCGTTCAATCAGTTCTTTCCTGATATTTTCCATGGCCCTTTCCAGAGGTCCCTTCGGCATGACATAGTGGCTGGCAGGATAAATGGCGATGCGGTCCAGTTCCCGAATCGGTTGGCGGGTGAGAGGATCAAAAGCGGAAATTCTGTCTATCTGGTCGCCGAAGAATTCGATCCGAATGGCTTCATTTCTTTCATAAACAGGCAGAATTTCCAGAACATCTCCCCGGACCCGGAAAGTGCCGCGTTGAAAATCTACATCGTTTCTTTTATATTGAATTTCCACCAGTTTCTGTAGAGCTTGATCCCTTTCCAGGGTTATGCCCCTTTCCAAGAAAAGGAGCATGCCGTGGTAAGCCTCTGGTGAGCCCAAGCCATAAATGCAGGAGACACTGGCGACAATAATGACATCCCGACGTTCGAACAGGGCATGGGTGGCCGAGTGCCGCATTTTATCGATCTCATCGTTGATGGAGGCGTCTTTTTCAATATAGGTATCGGTTTGGGCCAGATAGGCCTCGGGCTGGTAATAATCGTAATAGCTGACAAAATATCCCACCGCGTTATCCGGGAAAAACGTTTTAAACTCATTGTAAAGCTGGGCTGCAAGAGTTTTATTATGAGCGAGCAC
>JAPKCW010000281.1:0-2245 GCA_028822815.1 Nitrospinaceae bacterium
GCTTAGGAATATGTGCATGTCAGAAAATGTAGGTTCATTAAGGAAGGAGTTGGGGCAATACCTTGAAGGCCCTCAATTGGATGTTTATTGGCAGATGATCAGCCAGTTTCGCCAGGGGCCGTCTAAAATCCAGAACTGGCACTCAATAATGACTCCCGGCTCTGGAAGCCTGCCGGATTTTTCCACTCTGCCATCCCCGGATGATTCCAGGACGCAATTATCCAAACTTGTTGTGGGTAAGCTCAATGGCGGCATGGGAACCAGCATGGGCTGTGTGGGGCCCAAGTCCCTGGTGATGGTGCGGAACAATAAATCTTTTCTGGATTTGATTCTGGACCAGATCGAAAACCTGAATCAGGAATGGGAGCAAAAAATTCCTCTCCTCTTGATGAACAGTTTCTACACGCATGAAGAAACCCAGGCTCATTTAAGTGGCCTGAAATTTTCTTCAGAAATAATTGGTTTTCAGCAAAACAAATTTCCTCGCTTGCATGCGGAGAGCCTGAGTCCGCTCACCCCTGGTAAATGGGGAGATCAGGCATACTATCCTCCAGGCCATGGAGATTTTTATCAGTGTGTCTGGCAACAGGGAATCTTGCAACGGTTGTTGGATGCGGGCAAGGAAATTCTCTTTATTTCCAATGCCGATAACCTTGGGGCTACAGTGGATCCTGTCATCCTGAATTATATGGATGAGTTCAACATTCCCTTCTTAATGGAAATGACTCCTAAGACCCCAGCGGATGTCAAGGGTGGGTCACTCTACCAGCAGGATGGAAAACTCAAGCTGTTAGAGATTGCCCGTGTCCCTGATGATAAAATTGATGAGTTTTGTGACCAGAAAAAATTCAAGGTGTTCAACACTAACAATATATGGATTAACCTGATTGCTTTGAAGAACAGGCTAAATCAGGGGCCCTTGGAATTAACTGTACTGGTGAACCGGAAAAATATTGGGGAAACTCCCGTTGTTCAGCTTGAGACTGCTATCGGTTCCGCTTTGGAATGCTTTGAGGGGGCTGTAGGACTTACCGTTTCACGTGATCGGTTTTTGCCAGTTAAAAAGACGGATGATTTGTTGTTGGTGCGTTCCAATCTTTTTACATTGAACAAGGGCCAGTTAAAAATAAATCCGCAGAGAAAGCCTTTACCCAAAATAGAGTTGGGAGAATTCCTGCAAAATATAGAAAATTTTCAAAACAGTTTTCCCATCATTCCAGATCTTGTCGATTTGGAAGAATTGAAGATAAAGGGAGATGTCCATTTTGAAGGAACGGCTTCCCTTAAAGGCAAGGTGCATCTGGAAGGATTGAAAAAGGCTTTGATCCTGCCTTCAGGTGTTGTGATTGCCGATGAAAGTCTGCAGGGTTGATGGATGGGAATAGGGACGATGAAAAATTCACGCGTAATTATAGGCATGAAGGACTATATTATATAGGATAAATGCCTTGAGTCTTGTAGGAATAGCGGAATTCTATCGCTGGATGCCCAGGAAACTAATGTTGTAACTTATTGGTTTTAAATGCATTTTGTGGTTGCCTGGAAATAAGCATTGACATGTTTTAACTCATAAGTATACTTCTTTCAAACATAGAATCCGGATAGTACGATAGTAGGAGATATCCTACTTTGTGGATTTGGTGAAAGTTACGAAAAACTCCAATCGCTGGGAGTCTAGATACTGAAATGTTGTTTGAGAAAGTTGCATAAAAAGTTTGCTAAAGGGAGGAGGCCAATTCCCCGGAATTGCCTCATTTAGAATATTAGATTTAGAATATTAGTAGGTGAACCTTTGTTAACTAGGGTAAGGGAGGATTTACAATGAAAAAACTCGCTGTTGTACTACTTGTTGCTGTAGCATCTTTTTGCCTTGTAAGCTCTGCATTTGCAGGTGCCGTATCGCCGGGCGCTTTGGCTAAATGCACCGACGCTAAATCCATCACGGTTACAAATACGGGTGGCGGAGCTGGGGATCGGGGTGAGGGAAATGCTACGATCTGGTTTTCTTCAACTCATCTCACGACTGCTATAAGCTTAAGCCCGTCTGCTAATCAGGGCTTCTCCACAAATGCCGGCGGAGCGGCAGGTAATAAACAAGTGAAAATGGGCAGCAAGCACTCCATGGGGCATAAATCAGTAACATTTAATAGGCAAAATAACTTCAGCCGTGGCGATTCCATTTCAGACATCAATGGCCTAGTTAAAATCACCAATACTGGTACAACCGGCCTGGATGTAACCTGTG
>JAPKCW010000062.1:0-10544 GCA_028822815.1 Nitrospinaceae bacterium
CTATGATACGGGAAGGAATTTTTACAAATTGAAGATGGGCCAGGTGGAAACCGCTGGGATCGGACTCAGGTTTCGCGGTTGAGGAATTTTTGCATTTAATTATTGATGCGGGATAAAAACCTCAAAGCGATTCCGTTGTTGGGCCAGATTTTAACAGGGGGGAAGACAGACCGCGAGATCCTTCGTCGCCTTCGTCTCCTCGAGGATGACAAACTGGCATTTCTTGTCATTCTGAGCGTAAGCGAAGAATCTCGGGGCTCATTGCCACCGGCGGCTCGCCGGCTAGACCGATTTGACGGTCAGTTCGGGGTGTAACTGCTGGCGAATCTGGGTTTGGATATATTGCAGGGTACCGCTGGTGGAAGTCGGGCAACTTCCGCAGGCGCCTTGATAATGAATACTGACTTCGTTGCCTTCTATACCTTTCAGTTCCACGCCACCGCCATCCTGGGCGAGGTTGGTGCGGATCGAACGGTTGAGCACCATTTCGATTCCCTGAAGTTTCTTCTCATTACTGAGTTCGGCAAAGTTGATGACATCTACCTCGCTCAACTGCACTTTTTCTTCGGCCTGATACAGGGACACCGTTTCTTCAATGGTTTTCCAAACCCGGTCTTTTAACGGAACCCAACTGGTCTTTTCGTCTTTGGTCACGGTGACAAAATTATCCATGACAAACACACTCAAAACACCGGACCGCTCGAACAGGGCTGTTGCCATTTTATCGCTTTCCGCTTCTTTTTTACTGGCAAAAGAAATATTGCCGTTATCGAGAAGCACCGCGTTGATGACGAACTGCAAAGCATTGGGATTCGGGGTTTCCTTCGTGCGCACCACTTTCAAGGCTTTTTTTGTACTAGGACGCGCTTTCGGCTTGGTCTTCTTTGCCGGTGCGGCTTTTTCTTTCAGTTTTTCCTGGATAGCCAGGACCTCGCTGATCTTCACAACAAAAGAACTCCCAATTTTTGATGAATAGGCATCATTTTAAACTATTCAAATGCATGAGCCAAACATTATCTCGATCACTCGGCGCGGGAAGGGATTTCTGCATCCTGAATCACGATCACCCTGCGTCCCCTGAGGGACTGCATGGCTTCGTATCCGACAAAAACAGCCAGTCCGATGAGCACCACCGCCACCGTCCCGAGAAACACATTGGGTTCCGGCGCGGTAAAAAACTGGTGGGCCTGCCAACCTAATGCCGCTATCGTGGTCACGACCATGAACAGGGCAGGATAAAGCACATATTGCGTCGGGCGTTTGACTGCCATCAACCAGGTTGCCACCACAAACAGCGCCACCGCCGCGATGAGCTGGTTGGTGGCCCCAAAAATGGGCCAGATTTTCTGCCAGCCATCGGTCGCACCAATCAGGTAAGCGGCCACCACCACTAAAACCGTCACCGCATATTTATTACGAAAAACGGGCACTTGTTTGCCCAAGGATTCCTGAACCAGAAAACGTGTGATGCGCACGGCGGTATCAAGAGTGGTCAACACAAACGTGTTCAAAGCCAGTACGGCAATCATGGAGGCGATAGTAAAACTCATAACCGGCAACATCTGGTGCACCACGTTACCGTATCCATTGCCAAACGCCAGAATCCATCCGCCGGATTGCAGGGTCTCCCGAAAACCCAGCCGGGCCATATCGACTCCGCCGCCTTCCGGGGCTATCCAGTACAAGCCTCCAGCCACCATGAGGACAGTGACAACCGCGACCACCCCTTCGGTGAGCATACCGCCGTAGGCAATGGCCTTGCCCTGGGTTTCATTGGTCAACTGTTTTGAGGTGGTACCGCCAGCAACAAGAGAGTGGAAACCGGACACCGCACCACAGGCCACCAGCACAAACAACATCGGCCAGACCGGCCCCTGCACATCAGACATCGCACCCCTCCAGGCCGGAGTGTTCAGTCCCGGTGCCACCCATAACAGGGCGATAATGCCCAATGACATGGAACCAAACAGTATAAATGTAGAAAGATAATCGCGCGGTTGCAAAAGTGTTTGCACCGGCATGATCGAGGCCACCCCGGCATAAACCATCAACATCACAAACCAGAACAAAAGTGGGGAGAAGCCCAGCACGCCTTCTTGTGGCAAAGGCAGGGGAATTTTGAATCCGATATAAATATTCAGTATGACCACCAGCACCGCAATGGTGGAGACGATCTTAAGGCTGTAATTCTTTTTATAAATGCACCAACCGAGGACCATCGAAACGGGAATGATGGCGAAAGTGGGAAACACCATTTCCGGTTGGGCGATGAGGGTTTTGGCCGCCACCACACCGAACACGGCGATCACCAACAGCATGGCCAGAATGAGGAAAATCGCGAACACGGCTTTGGCCCGATAACCCATGGTGGTTTCCGCGATATCGGCGATCGAACTGCCGCGATTGCGCACCGAGACCATCAGGGTCAGGTAATCGTGAACCGCACCGATGAACACACTGCCAAGCATGATCCACACCAGCGTGATCGCCCAGCCAAAATGGTGCATGGCAATGATCGGCCCAATGACCGGACCCGCACCGGCAATGGACGCAAAATTATGCCCGAACAAGACTAAAGGCTTGCTGGGTACATAGTCCACGCCATCGTTTTGTTTTATGGCGGGGGTCTCCCGGTTGGCATCAGGCTGGATCAATTCCCGATCCAACCGTTCGGCATAAAAGCGGTAACCCACGTAATAAAAAAACAGGCAGGCAAAAACCAGTATGGCAATGGTCAACATGAGCAAACCTTAAAAAGCTACATTATTAGCTTTCTATTATATCAAAGTTGGCTTAGTGAGGGGTAGCCACTTGGCGTGGGGCCAATGTGCCGTCACTTTTGCTGGCGAGCAATCGTTATCTCGGCCCACCGAGCTATTGCCCATTGCCCCCCTGCTAGGGGCAGGATTTAAATAGGGAGCCGAGCTGGATGGTTTGTTCCCGATCCGGTCCTGTGGAAATCATCATAAACGATGTTTCAAGAAGTTCGCTCAATCGGTCGATATAACGCCTGGCGTTTTCGGGCAAACGGTCGTATTCCTGTATGCCGACGGTGCTTTCCGACCAGCCGTCAAACTCTACGTAGACCGGTTGGCAATTTTGCAGAACCTCAGGATCCGCGGGCATGTCGGAAAATGTTTTCCCTTTATATTCATAGCCGGTACAAACCTTGATGGTTTTGAATCCATCCAACACATCGATTTTTGTGAGAATCAGCGCGTCAATACCGTTGAGGTGAACGCCGTATCTGCCAACCACTGCATCGAACCATCCGCACCGCCGGGGCCTGCCGGTGGTCGCGCCAAACTCATTCCCGACCTTACCCAGGCGCTGGCCATCCTCATCCGACAACTCAGTGGGGAACGGGCCTTCGCCAACCCGGGTGGTATAAGCCTTGATCACCCCCAGCACCCGATCCACTTTGGTTGGCGGAATGCCAAGTCCGGTGCAAGCACCTCCCGCGGTTGAATTGGAAGAAGTCACAAACGGGTAGGTGCCATGATCCACATCCAACATGGTTCCCTGCGCGCCTTCACACAAAATATTTTTTCCCTGAGCAATCTGGTCGCGCATGAGAATATGGGTGTCGGCAATATATTTCAAAATGGTTTCCCGATAACTCATCAACTCATCAAACAGACTATTGAACCCAGGCAGTTCGGTACCGTAAAGGCTTTTTAAAATTTTTTGTTTTTCCTGGTAATTGGCCTGTAACCGTTCTTTCAGGTAGGTTTCATCCCGTAGATCACAGGTACGAATTCCTGCCCGGGCGATTTTGTCGGCATAGGATGGGCCGATTCCTCTTCCCGTGGTGCCAATTTTCTGAAATCTGCTCCCGCTCTCCCGACCTTTATCACTGGTACCATGATAAGGCATGATGATATTGGCCCGGTCACTGATAACCAGCCTGCCCTCCAGATCAACTCCGGTTTCTTCTAACTGGTGCATTTCATCCACCAAAGCTTGTGGGTCCAACACCACCCCGTTTCCAATCACGCACAGTTTATTATTATGGAAAATTCCGGATGGGATGAGATGCAGGACAAATTGTTTCTCATTGAAACAAATAGTATGCCCGGCGTTATGGCCTCCCTGATACCGGGCCACCACCTCCACATCTTCGGCGAGCAGGTCGATGATCTTGCCCTTCCCTTCATCGCCCCACTGCATTCCCACTACAACCGCAACCGGCATGAATCTCTCCCGATAAACAACAAAAGTGAATAATGTTTGGCCCAGCGGGGTATTATCCTCACCCCTCCCCCCCTTGTCAACCGGCGAGCCGCCACTAGGCGTGGGGCCAGAGTGCCGTCGCTTTTTCTGGCGAGCAAAAATCTGTCTCGGCTCAATCAAGCCCTTGCTATTTGCCTCCCCTGCTAAGGGGCCCTAGGCGTGGGACTAGTGCTGAAATTTTTTGAGGAAGGATTTTATTGTTTCCAAGGGGACCATGGGTCCGATATCGATGCCGGGGCAGAACCCGCCGACCAGTTTCCACATGGGTTTGGAATCCATATTCTCCCGCCAGAACGGGTAAGACTGGCATTGTTTGGGTTTGGCGGGGTGGATACCGCATCCCTGATCGGTCAAAAAAGAGCAGGGTGCGCCTTCTTCCCCCACTTCTATGACCCAGTAACCCTCATCGCGGGTGAGGAAGGTTTTCTTAAATTCTGCCGGAGAGATTTTCAAAAAATCAGCGGCGTTGCGGATATCTTCACGGTCAAAATTTACGATACCCGGCTTGATGCAACACTTGAAACAATCGGCCTGACATTCAAACCGAATCGGTTCCTTTTCCCACCATTTAGTCATGTGGAGATCCTGAAAATTACAATATAGTTTTCTTGCGCCAAGACAGAAAAAAAATAACCCCCTCAATCCCCCTTATCAGGGGGGTTAAAATATCACCAAGTCATCACGGTGGATCACTTCTTCATAAAAAGATTCCTCCATCAGATTGCGAACAGCGGAGGTTTTCATGCCTTTGATACGTTCGAGATCACGGGAATTATAATTGACCAGTCCACGACCAATTTCTTTGCCTGATTCATCGAGAAGGGTCAGGGCATTGCCAAACTCAAAATCGCCTTTCACCTTTATCAGTCCCGCAGGGAGGAGGCTTTTCCCCCTTTCCACCAAGGCTTTCCGGGCCCCTTCGTCAATGGTCAGGGTTCCGGCGGGTTTCAGGGTATGGGCGATCCAGTGTTTGCGATCGCGGATCTTGCCTTTTCCCGACCAGAATAATGTACCCACTTCTTTACCGGCAAAGATATTCTCGATGACCTTTTCGTCCAAGCCATTGACAACCAGCGTGGGAATGCCAAAACTCATGGTTTTTTTTGCCGCTTGAACCTTGGTGAGCATCCCCCCAACCGTCAAACGGTTTTTGCTTTTTCCCGCGATTCTCTCGATGTCTTCATTGACCTTGGAAACATGAGAAATCAGTTGCGCTTTTTCAGTCTTGTTTTTCAAGGAAGGGTCCCGGTCATACAATCCCTCAACATCAGAAAGGATGATTAATAATTGCGCGTCCACCAGGCAGGCCACGGTTGCGGAAAGAGAATCATTATCGCCGATCTTGATCTCCTCAACGGTAACCGAATCGTTTTCATTGATAATGGGAATAACACCCTTTTCCAGAAGTGCCTCGATGGTGTGCTTGGCGTTGAGGTAGCGTCTGCGGTTTCCCAGGTCATCGTGGCTCAAAAGTATCTGGGCAACCATCAGTCCTTTTTTTTCGAAAGCCTTTTCATAGGTATGCATCAGGAAACTCTGGCCGATAGCAGCACAGGCCTGCTTTTCAGGAACGGTTAAATCGGCCCGGCCAAATTCCAGGCGTTCCCGCCCCGCCATGATCGCGCCGGATGAGACCAGTACCACATCGTAGCCCTTATCTCGGATGACCTTTATTTTACGCGCATAATGCCGCACCCATTCCCGGCTCAGGCCACACTCCAGCTGTGAACGGCCCTTATCCCGATTGGAAATAACACTGCTTCCAATCTTGATCACCACACGTTTGATATCTTTTAAAATGTCTTCGCGAACTGTCATGTTCTCCAGGATGCCCGACAGCATCCATTTTGAGGATAAAAAAAGCCGTAAAGGAAAATGTAACCTAAAATTCCAGCGAGGTCATCCCTTATTGTTAGAGTTTTTCAGGGTTTCGGTGATAAACCGGTTCAGGGCATTAAAATAGTCGCGTCCACCCATGATGTAGGTATCATTATGCCCGGCCCCTTCGATTGCGTAAAAAGTTTTAGGTTCCCCTGCATGGTCGAATAATTTGCGCCCGAGATCATAGGGAACGATCTCATCGCGCGTGCCATGCAGGAACAGTTTTGGAAGCTTCAGGTGAGGAACTTTCCCGATAGCATCCAACTTGGATCGAAGCGCCCAGCCAAGGGGAATCAGCGGAAAAACTGTTCTCGACATATCCGATGCAGAGGTAAATACCGACTCAAGGATCAGGCCGCGTGCTGGGTTGTTCAAAGCGGTCTCAACCGCGCAAATACCACCTAAGGAACGCCCAAAAAGAAACAGGGCATCAATGGATACTCCATCCATTGTAAGAACCTTCTTATAAGCCGCCCGAGAATCCATATAGATTCCCTGTTCATCAGGTTCGCCTTCACTACGTCCGTAGCCTCGGTAATCAAATATAAAAACGTTCAGGTTGAGCGGTGTAAGACGCTGGATATTATCCAGCCGGTGGCTGAGGTTGCCGGCGTTACCATGAAACCATAACAGGGTCGCGACCGCATTCCGGGCGGGAATGAACCAGCCATGCAGTTTTACTCCATCTTCCGCCGTAAAATAAATGTCTTGCGCCACAACCCCCACAGACGCAGGTTCCCAAAACCCTTCCGGGTAACGAGAGGGATGGAAAATTATTTTATTTTCAAAAATGAGCAGGAGTGCCGCATAAAGCAATACGAAGAAAACCAGCAGGCCAGCAGACTGAATCCATGTCACCTTTTTAGACCGATTAATGGTTTTCAACTGGAGAGACTTTTATTTTTAGTCCTGCCACCGAATCGACCCGGACCGTTTCCCCTTCGGCGACCGGTCCTTCCGCTTCCGCTTCCCACAACTCACCATGGACCTGGACTCGTCCTACCGGATTCAGGGCATCTTTCACCAGACCGGTTTCGCCGATCATCCCATCCATCCCTCCCAGTTTTTTGAGGTTTCGGGTGCGGGTAGCGAGAACGACAATCCCTACCGACAAAACTACTGTCAGGCCCAATGTTGGATAAAGGATGGCACGGGAAATCTGCAAAGCAGGGTCATCGCTGTCTATCAGCATGGTGGACCCGAGAAAAAGTGAGATCACCCCGGACACCGATAACAGGCCGTAGCTCATGATACTAATTTCAGCAATAAACAGAATCACGCCAAAAAGAATCAGTAAAAGTCCGGCGTAGTTGATGGGCAAAGTCTGCATGGCATAGAGCGCAAGGATAAGGCTGATCGCGCCGATCACGCCGGGCAGAACCAATCCGGGATTGGACAGCTCAAAATAAAGACCTACCATCCCAATCATCATGAGTATGTAAGCCACATTAGGACTGGAAATGATATCCAGAAATTTTTGCCGAGGGTTCATCTCGTGATAAACGATTTGAAGATTTCCAGTCTTGAGCGTGACAGAACCCGACGCGACTTGCACTTCCCTTCCATCAACAGCAAGCACCAGCGCCTTCACATCTGCGGCAACGAGATCAATCACATTGAGCCGCATGGCCTCTTCTGCCGATATGGAAACGCTCTTGACCACTGCCAGTTCCGCCCAATGCTCGTTGCGATTTCTAAGCTGTGCCAGGGAACGGATATAGGCGGCGGCATCGTTGACCACCTTGTGTTCCATAGTTTTCGCCTGCTCGCTTTCGCCTCCCCCACCCATCATATTTACCGGATGGGCGGCACCAATATTCGTGCCCGGTGCCATGGCGGCAATATGGGAGGCTATGGTGATGAACGTTCCTGCTGAGGCGGCCCGTGATCCGCTCGGCGCAACAAATGAAGCCACGGGAACCTGGGAGCCCTGGATTTTTTTGATGATCTGTCGCATGGAAGTATCCAGTCCGCCGGGAGTGTCCATATGCAGAACGATCAATGCTTCCTGATCGGCATTAGCCTGGCTGATTTCATGGGAAATGTATTCGGCAACTGCGGGGTTGATCGACCCTGAAATTTTAACAACGATCACAAGGTCTTTAGAATGTGCGGGAGAGACGGCCAGCAACCAAATCAGTAACAGGAAACCAATTTGTTTATTCATCAGGATAACCTGCGAAAAGTGTCAGAAGTTTTCCGTCTGTGCTTGCTATTATTGTTCCACAGGGGAATAAATAAAGCAAACCCCGCAATCCAGCCGGAACTAATTTTACGTTACGGGTACTGCGTTTAATGTTAAACTGCGTGATCAAAATGTGATTTCAACTTCAGAGATATTTCATGGATTACAAGACCATATTCATCGTTGATCCAATAAGGAGCGAGCGCATTCCATTGGCGAAATTTCTCAGTGAGGAAATTTTCACCGTCATGACATTCGTCTCTCCTAACGACTGTTTCAAAAAATCCGATCTGATTCGATGCGACCTAATAGTATTTGTCCCGCGTAAGGAAAAAAACGAGATCAAACATCTGATGAATATAAAAAAGAAGTTTCGGAAAATCCCCCTGATCTTTCTTCTCACCGAAGATTTTCCAGATGTCAATCTAACGGAAATCACAGCTAACGGATTTCCCAATCTGTATAAAGCCGGCAATAACGAAAAGGTGCGCGAAATCATGCTGGGCCTTCTTGCCGCAGAGGGACTACCCCCACGGACCGAAGTGCCTCATCCCGTCCCCATTTCCAAGGAAGTGCGGAACGCCATTGCTGCCGCACGGGGGACCGAATGAGCAACACACCCAAAATCACCTGCGCTGTTGCAACAGGACCCTTTAACATTGGAGGGCAGAATCCACTGGCATTGATTGCGGGACCCTGCGTGATTGAATCGGAAAAAATTACCCGAGACATCGCCGAGAAACTTAAACGCATTACAGAAGATCTGGGAGTGCCCTTCATTTTTAAAGCTTCTTACGACAAAGCCAACCGGTCTGCCATTCAATCGTTTCGCGGTCCGGGGCTGAAAGAGGGATTAAAAATCCTGCAAAAAATTAAGACGGATCTGGATATTTCCATTTTGTCCGATGTCCATAAGGAGGAAGAAGTCGAAGTAGCAGCGGAAGTGCTCGATGTTTTGCAGATCCCCGCTTTTCTTTGTCGACAAACGGATCTTCTGGTGAAAGCGGCTGGCACTGGCAAAACGATCAATGTTAAAAAAGGGCAGTTCATGGCTCCCTGGGATATGAAGAATGTCGTGAACAAACTTGAAGAAAGCGGCAATAAAAATATCCTGCTTACAGAGCGGGGGGTAACCTTTGGCTACAACAATCTGGTGGTGGATATGCGTTCCCTTGTTTTAATGCGGGACTATGGCTATCCGGTAGTGTTCGATTCCACCCACAGCCTGCAACAACCCGGAGGCCAGGGCACAAAAAGTGGCGGGCAAAGGGAAATGATCCCCGACCTGGCCCGTGGAGCAGTAGCTGTCGGTTGCGATGCCCTGTTCATGGAGGTCCATCCTGATCCTGATCAGGCGTTATCGGATGGACCCAATATGCTGAAACTCGACCTGTTGCCCGAACTGCTGGAACAATTAATCACTCTGGACCAAATCGTTCGGAGCGGAGGAAGAATGTAACGCAAGCAAGGGAAAAGAGATATGAAACGATTTTTCATCATTCTCCTTGCGGGAATTTTTGTTTTTCCCCTTATCATAGAGGCCAACCCTGAGGGCATCTGGGTTGAGCTTTCTCCCACTCCTGTTAAAAGAACCGAATCCTCTTCCGCGCTCGTTGGCAATAAAATATATGTGTTGGGAGGGTTCACCCCAAAAGGGATTTCCAACAAAGTAGATGTCTGGCACCCGGAATCCGGCACCTGGAGCCGAATCATTCCCCTTCCCCGCAGTCTGCATCATACAACGGCTTCTGTGGTAGATGGCAAACTGTATGTCATCGGTGGGTTTGATTCCGGTACATGGCGACCCGTTGCTGTCAACTACGAGTATGACCCGGAAATTCATCGTTGGACGGCGAAAGCCCCCATGCCCACCGCACGCGGGGCGCATTCCGCTGGAGTGATTGACGGAAAAATTCACCTGGTCGGTGGCGCACACCGAAAACTGATACGTCTGGTCAACACCTCTGTCCATGAAGTTTACGATCCTAAAACGAATACATGGGAGACCTTTGCCCCCATGCCTACCGCGCGCGACCATCTTTCCGTTTCCGTAACGGGTGGAAAACTTTTCGCCATTGGAGGAAGGGTGGACGTCGACTACAACAATAACCTGGATGTCAACGAATCCTATGATGCCAAAACGGGTAAGTGGCGCCACCACGCCCCTCTTCCTACGGCACGGAGCGGCATCACCTCCCAGGTTCTAAATGGGTTGATCCATGTCTTTGGAGGGGAATCAGGACGA
>JAPKCW010000063.1:0-10533 GCA_028822815.1 Nitrospinaceae bacterium
AGTTCAAAGAGAAAGCCCAATCGGGAAACCTGATTCCTATTTATAAGGAAATTCTGGCCGATCTTGATACTCCGGTATCCGCTTATATGAAAATCAGCGGCGGGGAATATTCTTTTCTGCTGGAGAGCGTTGAAGGTGGAGAGAAATGGGCGCGTTATTGTTTCCTGGGTTGCGATCCATCGATTGTGGTCAGCACCAAGGGCAGAACTTTGACTTTAATCGAAAACGGCAAACAGGAACAGCGGGAGATTAAGTCAGGAAGCCCTCTTTCAGCGGTGAAGGAAATACTGGCCCGATACCAGCCGGTGCCATCTGCAGGCTTACCCCGGTTTTCAGGCGGGGCGGTGGGGTTTATCAGTTATGACATGGTGCGCTTTTTTGAAGAGCTTCCCGAACAAACGATAGATGATCTCGATGTTCCGGACTCGCAGTTTGTCATCACCGATACCATGCTGGTATTTGATAATGTTTCACAGACTATTAAGATTATCTCCAATGCGTTTATAGAGGATGGCGATGACCTGTCCGCCGTGTATGAAAAAACTATGCAAAAAATTTCTGTCCTGGAAGAAAAGTTGAGATCGCCCCTTCCCAAGGCAGAGCCGCCTGAAGTAAAAACGGATTCTGCATCGCCATTGAGTTTTGAATCTAATATGGAAGAGAAAGATCACAAACAGGCGGTGACTCGGATCAAGGAATATATTTATGAGGGAGATGCCATTCAGGTGGTGTTTTCCCAGCGCTTGAAATTTTCCATTAACCGCGACCCGTTTGATATATACAGGGCCTTGAGAACCATCAACCCTTCTCCTTATATGTATTACCTGAAATTCGGCGAGCTTCAGGTCGTCGGGTCTTCTCCGGAAGTCCTGGTTCGATTGGAGGATGAAAAGGTTGAGGTCCGGCCCATAGCCGGAACCCGTAAACGGGGGAAAAACGAGGAAGAAGACCGAGAACTGGAGCAGGACTTGTTGAGCGATGAAAAAGAACTGGCTGAGCACATCATGCTGGTCGATCTGGGCAGAAACGATATCGGACGGGTGGCGGAAATCAATACAGTGGAAGTGAATGAGCGGTTTAGCATTGAGCGATATTCTCACGTCATGCATATTGTTTCCAATGTGCGGGGAGTCCTGAAAAAAGGCTTGGATTGTTTTGATGTTCTGGAAGCGGCGTTCCCCGCCGGAACCCTTTCCGGGGCTCCAAAAATAAGGGCCATGGAAATAATTGATGAGTTGGAGCCGACCCGGCGCGGACTTTATGGCGGGGCTGTTGGTTATATCAGTTTTAACGGAAATATGGATACCGCCATAGCCATCCGGACTTTGCTGATTAAAGGAAATACAGCGTATCTTGGAGTGGGGGGCGGGATTGTTGCCGACTCGGTTCCACAAAATGAATTTGAAGAGACCATGAACAAGGGGCGGGCTTTGCTGAAAGCCATAGGAATGGCCGAAAAGGGGTTGGTTGTATGATTCTGATGATCGACAATTACGATTCGTTCACCTATAACCTGGTGCAATACATGGGTGAGTTAGGTGCTGAAATACGCGTGGATCGAAATGATAAAATAAGTATCAAGGAAATTGAGGCGCTGAATCCGCAAAAGATCGTTGTTTCTCCCGGTCCCTGTACTCCGGCTAAGGCTGGAATATCGGTGGAGGTGATTAAACATTTTGCCGGAAAAATTCCGATTCTGGGAGTTTGTCTGGGGCACCAATCGGTGGGCGTGGCATTTGGTGGTGAAATTATCAAAGCCGGGCGCCTGATGCATGGCAAGACTTCCATGATCCGGCACGATGGAAAAACGCTGTTTGAAAATCTTCCTGATCCGTTTGAGGCGACCCGTTACCACTCCCTGGTTTTGAACCGGAAAAATCTGCCAGACTGTTTTGAAATTTCTGCAGAGAGTGATGACAACGAAATCATGGGAATCCGCCATAAGGAACTTGCGGTAGAGGGTGTGCAGTTTCATCCGGAATCTATTTTGACTGTCTGCGGAAAGGAGTTATTGGGGAATTTTATTAAAGGAAACCACGCATGACGTTTCAGACGACCCTTCATACCCTTGTTGACGGAAATGATCTGACCGAGGATGAAATGGTTTCCTCCATGACCGAGATCATGGAAGGAGAAGTGACGGATTCCCATTTGGCCGCGTTTTTGACGGCGTTACATATGAAGGGTGAAACCGTTGCTGAAATTGTCGGTGCGGCCCGTGTGATGCGGGCTAAAGCGGAAAAACTTAATATCAAATCGACTCCTCTGGTGGACACTTGCGGAACTGGTGGGGATGGGGCCGATACTTTCAATATATCCACCGCCAGTGCTTTGGTTACGGCAGGGGCTGGGGTCAATGTGGCCAAGCATGGCAACCGGGCCGTATCCAGCCGGTCCGGGAGCGCCGATGTCTTGAAATGCCTGGGGGTGAATCTGGATGCCAACCTCGCAACCGTGCAACGTTGTGTTGATGAGGCCGGGTTAGGTTTTCTGTTTGCTCCTTTAATGCATAAAGCCATGAAACATGCTGGCGGGGTACGAAAAGAACTGGGTTTTCGCACCATTTTTAATCTGTTGGGGCCCGTGACCAATCCGGCCACCGCTCAGGCCCAGGTGCTGGGTGTGTTTGATGGTCAATGGGTTCAGCCTTTGGCGGAAGTTCTTCGGGACTTGGGTTGCAGTCGTGCGCTGGTAGTTCATGGCTCTGATGGTTTGGATGAAATTACCCTGACAGGCGTTAGCCAAGTCACAGAATTAAAAAATGGAGAAGTAACGAGCTATAGCCTTGACCCTGGTGAACTTGGTTTTGAATATTGCGCTTCAGATGATCTCAAAGGAGGAACCCCTGAAGAAAATGCTGCAATAATCCAGGAAATACTGAATGGAGAAAAAGGGCCCAAAAGGGATATCGTTGTCGTAAACTCCGCCGCGGCCATTTATGTAGCAGGGAAAGCGGACTCTCTGGATTTGGCAGTCCAACTGGCTGTTAACTCCATTGAATCGGGCAAAGCGCGGGATAAACTGCAAGATTTGTGCAGGATCACGAATTCTTGAAATGACTAACATACTTGATAAAATTTTTGCGGATAAACAAAAGGAACTGCCAGGCACGAAACGCAACCGGCCCTTGTCGCAACTCAAACAACGTATAGGAGATCAGGCACCTGTCCGTGATGTTATTAAAGCCCTTAATGAGGGGAAGCATTCCAAAATTATCGCGGAAATTAAACGACGGACACCGTTTAAGGGAGAACTACGGGAAAATTTTAATGCTTCTGAAATTGCCGGGGATTATGCCAGGTATGGAGCGGCCACACTTTCTATCCTGACAGAAAGTAATTATTTTGGCAGCAATATTGAAATCTTGCAAGAAGTGCGGCCCATTGCCCCGATTCCATTACTGCGTAAAGATTTTATTTTTGATGAATACCAGGTTTATGAATCCAGGGCGCACGGAGCGGACCTGTTTCTGTTGATTGCCACTTGGCTGGACCAGAACCAGTTGACCGATCTACTTCTGCTGGGAAAAGAATTGGGCTTGCCGGCGTTAGTGGAAACCCATAACGAATGGGATATGGAAAAAGCCTTCGAGGCTAAAGCGAATTTAATAGGCATTAACAATCGCGATCTCACTAATGGAAAAACCGATTTAAACATTGCCAGACGTTTAATACCGATGGCATTGCAGGAACCGGGTAACACCCTGGTCTGTGAAAGTGGTATTAGCGGCAGAGACGAGATAAAAGAATTTGAAGAGTTGGGGGCGCATGCGTTTTTAATCGGGGAAAGTTTGATGACCTCGAAAAATATTCCTGAGAAACTAAAAGTATTACTCGGCAATGCTGATTCCGAATCCACAAATTAAAGTTAAAATCTGCGGCATGACACAACTGAAGGACGCGTTGTTTGCCGTCGAACAGGGTGCGGATGCTATCGGTTTTATTTTCTATAATAAGAGTCCGCGCTTGGTTACCATGAAGGCGGCTCGGGAAATAATAGCGAAACTGCCGCCTTTTGTTGATACGGTGGGTGTTTTTGTCAACGAAACCGTTGAACGGGTGAACAAGATCGCCGATTATTGTGGTTTGGACCTGGTGCAGTTACATGGTGAAGAGTCTCCGGCGTTTTGCCGGAAAATTCACCGACGCGTGATCAAGGCGTTTCGCATTAAAGACCTGCAATCTTTTAAGAAGTTGGAGAAATATTCTGTCAGCGGTTTTCTTCTGGATACGTTTTCCGAGAATCTACATGGAGGGACAGGAAAAGTTTTTGACTGGAACCTGGCTCATCGCGCCAAAAAAATGGGTCCGATTATCCTGGCTGGGGGGCTGACTGCTCGCAATATTCGCCAAGCCATCGTTCAGGTTCGCCCTTATGGGGTTGATGTCTGTTCTGGAGTGGAAAAAGAACCGGGAATCAAAGATCCTGAAAAGGTTCGTTTGTTTCTAAAAAATATCAGATCCGGGAGTAAACCATGAAACCGCATAAACAGCCCGATTCACGGGGGCATTTTGGAAAATTTGGCGGCAAGTATGTCATTGAAACCCTCATGCCTGCCCTGCAACAGTTGGAACAGGTTTATGAGGAAGCAAAAAATGATCCTCAATTTAAAAAAGATCTGAATTATTACCTGAAACACTATGTGGGTCGGCCCACCTCGCTTTATTTTGCCCAGCGCCTTACGGAACATCTTGGTGGCGCGAAAATTTATTTGAAGCGCGAAGATCTGACTCATACCGGGGCGCATAAAATCAACAACACGATCGGTAGTGCCTTGTTGGCTCAAAGAATGGGCAAAAAAAGGGTGATCGCCGAAACCGGAGCAGGGCAACATGGTGTGGCAACGGCTACTGCCGCTTCATTGTTTGGGCTGGAATGCGAAGTGTTCATGGGTGAAGAAGATATGCGAAGGCAGGCACTCAATGTTTTCCGCATGCGGCTCTTGGGAGCAACGGTCATCCCTGTCACCGCTGGTACACGAACACTTAAAGATGCCACCAGCGAAGCCATCCGCAACTGGATCACCACTGTTGAGAGCACACATTATATTATTGGTTCGGTGGTGGGTCCGCATCCTTACCCCATGATTGTCAGAGATTTTCAAAGGGTGATCGGAGAAGAAGCTACCCAACAGATAATGGAGGCAGAAGGCAGATTGCCCGATACCTGTGTAGCCTGTGTGGGTGGGGGCAGTAACTCCATAGGGCTGTTTTATCCGTTTCTGGAAAAAGAAGAGGTTCGTTTGGTAGGAGTCGAGGCCGCTGGTCTGGGTCTGGATACGGATAAACACGGTGCGACTCTCACCAAAGGGTCGGCAGGGGTTCTGCATGGAATGATGAGCTACCTCTTGCATGACGAGGATGGGCAGGTGACCGAAGCGCATTCGATTTCGGCGGGGCTGGATTATCCGGGTGTGGGTTGCGAGCATAGTTATCTTCGGGAATCGGGCCGGGCTCAATATGTCTCGATCACCGATGAGGAAGCGATGGGAGGATTTAAACTGCTTTCCAATCTGGAAGGAATCATTCCGGCTCTTGAGTCGGCGCATGCCATCGCCCATGTGATGAAAATGGCTCCCACGATGAAAAAAGATGAAATCATTCTGGTTTGCCTCTCCGGCAGGGGTGACAAAGATGTGAACCAGGTGGCGGATAGAATGGGAGTTTCGTTGTGAGCCGGATAGAGGAAAGATTAAGCCGTTTAAATGGCAATAAGGCCCTGGTGGCTTTTTTTACTGCCGGGGACCCGGACCTGTTCGCGTCAAAAGAAATATTTTCCGTGATTGAGAAAAGTGGGGCCGATATCATCGAAATTGGTGTCCCGTTTTCGGACCCTCTTGCAGATGGTCCCGTCATTCAGGCTTCTTCACATCGTTCCCTGCAAAATGGAACCACCCTGAAAAAAATTATCGAGCTGGTAACGGATATCAGGAGCCAGTCGCAGTTGCCGATTGTTCTCATGACCAGTTTTAATCCTGTGTTCGTTTATGGCCAGAAAATATTTGTGGAGGATGCGGTCAAGGCGGGAGTGGATGGGGTGATTGTTCCCGATCTTCCACCCGAAGAGGCGGATGAATTCCTTGCTTACGCTAATGAAAAACAACTGGATATGATTTTTCTGTTGGCACCCACCAGTACCTCGGATCGAATCCAGCGAATCGGCGAGATCAGTAAAGGTTTCGTTTATTATGTGTCGCTGACGGGCACCACAGGAACAAAAACTGCGCTGTCTAAAAACCTGCAAGAGAAAGTCACTACGATTAAAAACAAAGTACATCTCCCGGTGCTGGTCGGCTTTGGCATCTCAGGACCCGAGCAGGCCAAAGAAGCGGCGCAATGCTCAGATGGTGTCATTATTGGAAGTGCCATCGTTAAGATGATCGAAACCTATTCCGACCCGATTGAGCGCAACCGAAACATCGCCGATTTTGTATCCGGCATTAAAAAAGCCCTCGCTAACAGCTTCTGAACCATCTCCATGCCTTCCCGGATATCGGTCATTATTCCAGCTTTCAATGAAGAAGACTCTATTGGACTTGTTCTTGATGCCCTGCCGCAAAACCTGATTCATGAAGTTATCGTTGTCGATAACAATTCGACGGATAATACTGCCCGGTCTGCGAGTGAAAAAGGCGCACGCGTGGTTGCGGAACAAAGGAGAGGTTATGGTTCCGCCTGCCTGAAGGGAATTTCCGTGCTGGATAATCCGGATATCGTGGTGTTTCTGGATGGGGATTTCAGTGACTACCCGGAAGAACTTGTTAAGCTGGTTGCGCCGATAGAATCCGGAGAAATGGATTTTGTTTTGGGTAGCCGCATGATACTTCCTGAAAGCCGCTCCGCATTGTTACCGCAATCGCGTTATGGCAACCAATTGGCCGTGTTTTTGATGCGCCTGTTCTTTCGACATCAGTATACCGACCTGGGGCCATTCCGGGCTATTCGCTATGAATCGTTGCAAGCCATTGCCATGCAGGATACCAACTTCGGCTGGACGGTGGAAATGCAGATCAAAGCAGTTAAGAAGGGGCTGCGTATTCTGGAAATTCCGGTTAAATACCGTGAGAGGGTGGGGGTCTCCAAGATCACCGGAACCTTTTCCGGCACCATCAAGGCGGGCACAAAAATTATTTACACCATCTTCAAGTATTTGTTAACCTGACTTCATGTCAGCGTTCAAACCAAGATTTCGTTTTACTTATCTCCTGCTTTTTCTTTTCGCCATCCCCTCATTGAGTTGGGCTGAAGATATTTCTGCTTTGGTCGCCAAGCGGTTGAGCCATGATGGCAAGACTCTTGATCTCAGCGGATTAAAAATAGGCCCCTCGGGAGCGAAACAACTGGCGGGGATGGTGTCTCTTGCCAAAGTCACCACTCTTTACCTGCAGGGAAACAAGATTAAGTATAGGGGTATGAAAGCCCTTGCCAAGTCCCCGCATCTGGCTGGATTGAAACATTTGGATCTATGGGGGAATCTGCTGGGTGACCTGGGCCTGAAAGCCATTTCGGAGTCGCCTTATCTTGGGCAATTGGAATCCTTAAAGCTGTGGAAAAACGAAATCAGTGACGACAGCATGGAATTTCTGGGGGCCTCCAAAAATTTAGCCAACCTGAAGACCCTTATGCTGAACGATAATTTGATCAGCCCGGAGGGGGCTGAAATTCTTGCCTCGGCCAAAGGGTTTGTGCAATTGGTGACATTGAATTTGTTTCGTAACGAAATTGGCGATGAAGGGGCACGGGCTTTTGCCAATTCCAAAAACTTTATCAATCTGGAGTTATTGTATCTGGGGCAAAATAGTATCACCGATCAGGGGGCCATCGCCTTGATCGAGTCACAAAACTTTCCCCAGTTAAAAGTTCTGGATTTGGCGCTGAACCTGTTAGGCGAAGCCACAACGATGGCGGCCTTCAAAGCCAACCGTAAAGGCAAAGTGCAAATTATCTACCGCTAACCGCCACTAGGCGTGGGGCCGGTGTGCAACAAAGTGAATGGGCAAGCAATCGGTAGCTCGGCTTAAGGGCCATTGCCCAACTCTCTCCATGAGAATGGGCCGGTGTGGTCTCCCCATTCTGAACCAATTAAATGAAATAGAGCAGGGGGTGCTATAATTCTGCTTTGGGATGAAGTGAAATAGAAGAAGGGTTATAAATTAGATATGAACGTTTCTGAAATAGCGAAAAATGCCAACGCTTCGGCATTGGTTCTGGCGCATCTTTCCACCGATTTGAAGAATCAAGCTTTGAATAGGATGGCGGACGCTCTGGAGGAGCATTGTGATGCCATTTTGTCGGCGAACAAAAAGGACATGGAGTTCGCGAAAGATGAGGGAATCAGCAAGGTATTGATTGCCCGGTTGGCCTTGAATGAGGAAAAAGTTCGGGGGATGGCAAAGGGTATTCGCAGTGTGGTGGCATTGCCGGACCCGGTTGGGAGGGTGAAAAGTGTTATGGAGATGGATCAAGATCTGATACTTGAACAGGTCACTTGTCCAATCGGTGTGATTGGGGCGATTTTCGAGTCCCGGCCCGATGCGGTGCCGCAAATTTCCTCCTTATGTTTCAAATCGGGCAATGCCGTTATCTTAAAGGGAGGAAAAGAGGCGCAGAACTCCAATAAGGTGATCGTTAAACTTTTGGTGGAGGCTATAAGCAAAGTGCCCGGTGTTCCTCAATCTGCTGTCCAGATGATTGAGACGCGTGCGGATGTTGTGGACATGCTTAAGGAAGAAAAATATATTCATTTGATTATTCCTCGCGGCAGTAACGCTTTCGTGAAATACATTCAGGAGAATACAAGAATCCCCGTCTTGGGACATTCCGAAGGGGTTTGCCACGGCTATATTGATCAATTCGCCGATTTGGATATGGCCATCCGGCTATGCCTGGATGCGAAGCTACAATATCCTGCCGTCTGCAATGCGATGGAGACTCTGCTGGTGCACAAGAACTTTGCTGAAAAGGTTTTGCCTGATTTGGTGGAAAAATTCAGGGAAAAACAGGTGGAACTGGTGGGATGCGTCAAAACCTGCAAAGTGACACCAGAGGTCTCTCCGGCTTGTGAATCGGATTGGGATTTGGAATATAACGACCTCAAACTATCCATTAAGATTGTGGATGGTTTTTCTGAGGCTGTGAAGTTCATCAATAAGCATGGTTCCGGACATACGGATATGATCGTTACAGAAAATCGGGAACGGGCGGAGCAGTTTCTTAATGAAGTCAGTTCGGCCAATGTCATGTGGAACGCGTCAACACGTTTTGCCGATGGTTTTAAGTACGGACTGGGTGCTGAAATCGGCATTAGCACGAACAGAACACATGCCAGGGGGCCGGTTGGATTGGAAGGAATGGTTATCTATAAATACAAACTATATGGCAACGGTCAAATTGTTGCTGACTACTCCGGTGACAATGCCCGCGAATTCACTCATAAACCTTTAACACCGCCTCTGTGAATTTTTAGCGTGAAGCAAGAAGATCAAAACCGCGCTGGGGATCTCTCCCCAGAATTCGACTCTTCTGAATCTTTTACAAGTAATCCTGAACCTGAAAAAAGTGAAAAGTGGGGGCTTTTTTCCTTATTGCTTGCTGGAACTTTTGTAACAACCTATTTGTCGGGAGGTTTTCTGTTTTCAGTTAGCCTGATGCTGATTTTAGGGGCGCATGAGTTTGGGCATTACTGGGCCAGCAGAAGAAACGGCGTGCGTTCAACGCTACCTTATTTTATCCCTGCCCCACCTGTCTTTATTGCCGGAACTTTTGGTGCTTTCATTCAGATCAAACAGGTCATTCCCAATCGCAGGGTACTGATAGAAATCGGTTCGGCAGGCCCCATAGCGGGTTTTGTCGTAGCCCTGCCAACATTGATAGTTGGCCTGTCCTTTTCTAAAGTATCTCCGGTACTAGGTATTGAGGGAGTTAATTTCGGCAGTTCTCTGATATTAAATATTTGCGCGGAATGGGTCTTGGGGGTGAATCCGCAGTCCCCGGATTTGAATATCCATCTTCACCCCCTGGCATTTGCAGGATGGATAGGAATGTTTGTGACCGCTTTAAACCTGATACCCATTGGTCAATTGGATGGGGGGCATATCATCTTCGCGCTTTTTCCGGACAGACATAGTTTGCTGGGGCGCATCTTTTTTGTAGCGTTATTTCCATTGGGCTATTTTTGGACAGGTTGGCTTTTTTGGGCCGTGATGATAGCACTGGTCGGCTTTAAAACAGCCCCATTGATGGATGAAACGGAGGAATTGAACACCCGGCACAAGGTCCTGGGAGTGGTGTCCAGTGCCATTTTTCTGCTAACATTCATACCCGTTCCCTTTTCTTAGATATGAGCCCTAACCTATTGAAAAATTGTTGATTAATTCTTCCAGAGGAGGTATTAATGGTCTTTTTAGGTTGCCCAAAGTATTGGAGGTTCAATAAATAGTAATATATTGAAAATTAAGGTTTTAAATTGCCTATTTTATGAGCAAAAATGACGGAGTTATTATAACTAATTGAATTTAAATGTTTTTTTTGTCAA
>JAPKCW010000064.1:0-10488 GCA_028822815.1 Nitrospinaceae bacterium
GCCACCATTGCCTCCGGCGAAACCCTTCTCTCGGCCCGCTGAACCAGAGTCAGCAAAGGCAGCATCGCCGACTTCTTAAAAGGATATTTGGCGAAAATGTGTTCAATCTCTTTTTCTTGCTCTGCAGAAAACGTAAACCCTGACATTAAGAATTTTCCCTTATAAAAATTCTACGGAGAACCTCCGCTGGTAAGTTGCAATATCCTTACCCTGCGGACAAACATTCTCTCGGCTCTACCAGCCATTGCTAGCTGGCCCGTATATTACACAGGAGGTTCTAAATCACCCCAGCCCCTCTTTAAAAAGAGGGGTCCATTAAAACTCCCCCCTAGCAGGGGAGGCAGATAGAAACGGCTCGTTGAGCCGAGAATATCGTTGCTAGCCAATAAAAGCCATTGCAGTAGCCACCGGCCGCTTGGCCGGGCCTAGTGGTTAGCGGTCAACTTCCCCCATTACAATATCAATACTGCCGATGATGCCTACCACATCGGCGATATAACAGCCTGTCATCATTTGGCACATACCAGGAATCGCCATGAACGAAGGTGCTCGAAGCTTGACCCGATAAGGAACATTAGTACCATCGCTGACTATATAAAATCCCACTTCACCCCTCGGCCCTTCGATGGGTACATAGGTTTCGCCTTTCGGGACACTGATCCCCTCGGATACCAGTTTAAAATGATGGATCAATGCTTCCATGCTGGTGTGCAGAGTTTCTCGTGGAGGCAAAGAGACTTTATTGTCCGGCGTTTTATAATCCCCTGTCGGTAATTTTTGTATGGCCTGATTGATGATTTCCCGGCTCTGGCGCATTTCTTCAATGCGCACCCGGTAGCGGTCATAAATATCTCCACCCTTGTAAACAGGAACATCAAAACCGTATTTCTCATAACCACTGTAAGGCCGGGATTTTCGAATATCCCAGTTCACCCCGGAAGCCCTGAGTGCCGGACCGCTTAAGCTCCAGTTGATCGCCTCTTCCCTGGAGAGCACGCCAATGCCTTGAGTTCGATCCATCCAAATCGGATTTTTCGTCAGTAACAATTCATACTCATCCACCTTGGCGGGAAAATAATCGATGAAATCCAGGATGCCATCCAGCCAGGGCCGGGTCGCGTCTTTCGCCACGCCGCCGATGCGAATATAACTGGTCATCATGCGCACACCAGAAATCTCTTCATTAAGATCGAGAACCATCTCCCGCTCTCGCCAGCAATACAGGAAAACCGTCATAGCGCCAATGTCGAGGGCATGCGTTCCCAACCAGACCAGGTGGCTGGCGATCCGCGCCAGTTCGCACATGATGACTCTAAGAGCCTGAGCCCGTTCGGGGATATCTATATCCAGCAGTTTTTCCGTTGCCAGACAGAAGGCCAGGTTGTTGCCCGGCGGATTGAGATAGTCCAGCCGGTCTGTCATCGGGATGACATGAACATACCTTTTATTTTCGGAATTTTTTTCGATGCCGGTGTGCAGATAGCCAATTTCCGGTTCAGCGGTTTCCACCACCTCGCCATCCATCTCAAGAATGACCCTAAAAACCCCGTGAGTGCTCGGATGCTGGGGCCCCATATTCAGGGTCATGGTGTCTTTATCGCGTTCCAGCAGTCCTTGTTCAGTTACGCTCACAAATCACCCTATCGAGTCGGAGGTTTTGATTTGACCAATTCACTTTTAAAATCCCGGTTATACGAAAAAGTGACAGCCTCGGTGGTTAAAGGATAATCTTTTCTAAGCGGGTGGCCCACCCAGTCTTTCGGCATAATCAGTCGTTCCATTTTAGGATGCCCTTCGATATGGAATCCGAACATATCGAACAGCTCCTGCTCAGGATACAACGCCCCCTTCCAGAGTTCCGACAAGGTAGGTACCGAAGGATTCTCCTCTTCTATGCCGACACGGATACGAATGCAATGAGAATGGTCGATGGAGTAAAGCAGATATACCGCTTCAAAGCGGGGTTCCCGTTCTTCAATGAGGTAATCCACCCCACTCACGTCAGACAGGTAATCGAACTTCAAGGACGGGTCGTCCTTGAGAAAAGCCGCCACCTTTTGCAGGCAGTCGGGAGCCACAAAAATCACCGCATCGCCCTGGGGCAGAGCCGTATCTTGTATGGCATCGGGAAGGCTGGCCTTCACTTTCGCGATGATTTCCTCACCCGTCATGCCACCCTCTTTTTGGCCTTTTCGGTCCCCGCTTCCGCCATGATCTTTTCCTGAAGCTTGATCAAGCCATAAAGCAAAGCCTCAGGACCGGGAGGACATCCGGGAACATAAACATCCACCGGCACCACGCGGTCCACCCCTTGGACTATGGAATAATTATTGAAAACCCCGCCACAGGAAGCACAAGCTCCCATGGACATCACCCACTTCGGTTCGGGCATCTGGTCATAAATCTGTTTCAGGATCGGCGCCATTTTCTGCGAGACCCGCCCCGACACGATCATCAGGTCTGCCTGGCGCGGAGAAGCGCGAAAAACCTCCGCCCCGAAACGCGCAGCATCCCAGCGGGAGTTGGCCATGGCCATCATTTCAATAGCACAACAGGCTAATCCAAAAGTCGCGGGCCACAAGGCGTTCTTCTGCGCCCAACCCACAACTTTGCCCAGTTTGGTGGTTAATATTGAATCATACAAGGACCCGGCGTACTCATGCGCCATCGCCTCGACAGCATCCTGAACATTCAATTTAAGATTATTGACTTCGTCCCCAACCCTTTCGGCCGCTTCTTCTATCAATCCCATTCCAAACCTCCCCGTCCCCAAATATAGACGTATGCAATCGCCAGAATGACCATGAAAATGACCATCTCTATTAATCCGAACAATTGTAGTTCGTCCAGAGCCACCGCCCACGGATACATGAACACCACTTCCACATCAAAAATAATGAACAACATGGCTATGGTCGCAAACCGCACCGGATACCGGCCTTTGGCTTCTTCGGTCGGGACAATACCACACTCATAAGGAAGCAATTTTGCAGGACTTGGGTTGCGCGGACCCAGCACGGTAGACAATGCCAACAAGGCACCTATCACCACAACAGCTACAACCGCAAACAACGAAATGTAGAAATATTCAGTCATTTTCAACTTAACGTGCAGAAACCCAGAACGATTTCTGGATAAAAACCCCATTTACAATAATATGTTAGCACTCCCCTAATCAACTCGGGGAATAAGCCGGGATTATAGCAGTCTACCCTACCCTGTCAATAACTGATTTACCGAGGGATACCGGCATGATTCGGCCCATGCAAAAATCCATAAACCCTTTCACTACAATAGGTTAACGGGCCCATAAAAAAGGGGGGATGTCGTAGCAGAAAGTGGAAACCGGCATGGAAAGATCGCATTGCCTGCAAGGTTACCCGCCAAAGGAAGACGTTTCAGGAATACTCGATATGCAGGCGGTAGATCAGGCCGGTAGGGTTTTCGCCGGTGTCTTTGGCATCGGGCCGGGCGTAGCTGATCAACTCGAAGCTAATAGTGTTTTCCCCATCCTGGACATACTGATCGATGTCGATCAAAAATGGGTCGGGATATTCCGCCCCGCCATACTCCTGCCTGAGGCCGACAGCATTCACCGAGATATGGCAGGTATCGTCCGAGCGAAGAAGAATTTCGGCGCGATGGATGGCGTTGGGATTCTTGATAGGAAGATCAAACTTGATACGGAACTTGTGCTGGCTCCCGGTTTTAGCTTCTTCCACCGAAACAGTTTCGCGGACCCACACCCACTGGCTCCCTTTGATACCGTGCCAGCCGTTTCCCATCTGGCAAATGGAAGCTTTTTCCCAGGTTTCCAATTCCCTGTCGTAATATTCGGTTTCAGTCCCACTGGCCAGCACCAATGTTTTGGTCTTGGCGGAAGTGGGGTCAGCCGCTTCCATATCCACCGGATGACTTACCTCCCACATAACTTCATTCATCTCTTTCCAATATTCGAACATGCCCTTCTTTTTTTTGATCACCAGCATACTCGGCCTCGGGGTGCTACGGCCCAGATAAGGCCCGATGTCGGCAACGATCACTCCCGAAGATCGCTCCGGATCGATCGATATAAAAGAATGTGAAGGAATGGAATCATAACTGTGCACGATCAACTGCCCTTTATTTCCGGGCGGACTCACCTGCTGAATTTCATCGTGGAGTTTCTGCAATAATAGCAGGGAAGTTTTTATTTCATTCAAAAACGTGTGCTTGCCCCCCCCTTGCCGGGTGATCAACTCCACCACCGGAGAGTTGGGGTCCATGAGCAATAAACGGATTTTAATTCCGCTTAATGCTTTTTCCTTGATCAATTCGCGGCTTGCGGTCGAGATCGACAATAAGGAAGAACCGCCAATGAAAATTTCTTCTTTAACATTTTCGAATAACGCCTCAAAAGAGGTGGCCTGAGCAAGTTCGGAGCGGTTTTTATAGATGCCCTGGATGCCCAGGCGAACTGCATCGGGGTTGACGATTTCTTCCAGCGCTTCCTTATATTCGTTGAAGGTCAATTCCCTCAGGAAAATTTCGTAGCCCAGCGAGATCATTCCGATCAGGGAAATCAGCAAGGCGAATTCGCGAACCGGGTGAAACCAGATGCCCTCCGCATCGAACACATGCTCGGCACTGATATAAGCCCCGGCCCCGATTACAAAGATGGCTACAGCCAGAAACAGGATGCGGTCACGCACCCATTGGCGAATATTCAGCCCGCTTTTTTTTACGGCTTTAGTCATAACTTTAAATACTGACCGGGCCACGCCCGGTGGGAACAGGCTCCACGCCTTCGGCGGTCGCATTGGCAACACCATCTCATTTGCCCCTTCGGGGCACGAATACTGAGGAAGAATGCCACGGTCACTGGCGGTTACGCCAGCTTACCCGCCTGAGAAAATTATTGTTCATTAGAGTCCAGCGTCACGCTGGCGTTGATATTACAGGATAAACGAGTGTTTCACAATTCCGTTTTCTTTACACTTTTACAACAATCGTGTTAGGGGGTGATTAGTCCGCACATTGTATGAGAATTTCTAAATCACCCCAGCTACCCCATTCGGGGCATGAAGGCAAGGGAAGAGGATATAACTGGGGTTGGGGGGATTTGCTTTTTCTGTCTGAAAAAAATGAAGAGATATCACGCGTGCCCCGCAGGGGTAAAAAGCTATTGCAGTAGCCACCGGCCGCTGGCCGGCTAGCTCAGGCCCGACTTGCGCCGCAGATACCAGTCCATCACCAAAAAGCCGACCACCAGGCTATAGGCCCACCAGTTATCCCAAAGCGAAAGAGACCGGCTATGACTGTTTACCTGCACATCCGGATTGGCAAATTTGTATGAACTGAGGTCATCACTGCCATTGAGGAGATGGTACCTGCCATCGGTGATTTCGGAAATCTTTTTCAGCAGGGTTTCATTGACCAGAGGCTTTTCAAATTCCGCTGTATCCTTTAATACAGAGAACATGATTTCCTCCGTCAAAGATTCGCCCTCCAAATCAGTCTGGATCCTGACGGTATAAAATCCTTCTCCGTCAGGAAGAAACGGAAAGAACCCTTCGCCCTGTTCATCGGTTTTCAATTCCGTTTCCATGCCGGATTCTGTCCTGAGCGGTGTCAAGGTCAGTTGCGCCGTCACATCGACCGCTGGTTGGTAATTCTTTTGCAATAACTTGAATTTTATCAGGACCTGTTCGCCTTCCCGGTACCGCTCTTTATCGGACTCCAATTGCAGACGCCGTGTTTCCGGTTCGGCGATCAGCCAGTCAATGACATTATTCCAGAATCTTTGGAAATACCTTCCACTGCCCCCACTACCCACATTCCTGAAATTCCAGTTCCATACCGAATCGGTAGCCAGCAGAGCGGTTCGCCCACTGCCGAAATTTCCAGCAATCAAAATGGGAATTACGGATTCTTTTTCCTTGGCATACTGAAGCAGGACATGCGCATTCTTGTCCGGCAACAATCCCATATTGATGCCCTGAAGCGGAGGAAGCGACTGCCACGCATTCTGATTGAGGTCTTTCTCCAAGCGCAGGATAGGGTGTCGGGAAAATTCCTTGTTCAGGACAGGGTGAAACGGCTTGTCCACAAAGGGCCGAGAGTTATCCCTAAAACTCACCGGCAGGATTTCTTCAATAGGAGTCCGTGAATAGCCCCCGCCCTGGAATGAAAGTTCACCGCCAATCATCAAAAATGCGCCGCCGTTCTTGACGTATTTTCGGATATTGCTCAAATACCTCTTGTCGATAAACGGATCGTATTTGAAGTTCTGAAAAATAATCAGGTCAAAAGAACTCAAATAATCGTCAAACAAAAGGTTGGAGGGAAAAGGGATCAAACTGAGCTCCGAAACCGGAGCCTCCACATCATCTCCCAGACTCCTGAGAATAAAAAAAGATAACAGATCCACCTTCGGGTTGTGAGCAAGAACCTCGCGGAGATACCGGGAGTCCCACGACGGGCGGCCGTTGAGGTGCAGAACACGGATCCTGTCCCGCACCACATTTATCTCAAATTCTTTTTCATTGTTGGTATGAATGAACTCTCCCGCAAACTTGGGCAGGCTGAGGCTATAAATTCTTTTGCCCACCTTTTGGGGCGTGAACTCCAACTCCACTTCAAACCGTTTCGTGTCTTCCCGCACTTCAATGATCTTTGAAACCAGAATATGGTCCCCCTCTTTCAAAACCAGAGGGATGTTGCGGTTTCCCATCGCTGAGGCAAACACAGTGAGGGAAACCCGCAGGGGCTGTTGCACAAATCCAAAATCCGATGCCGTGACCGCTTCGACTGCCAGGTCTTTAAACCCTGCGTTGCTTCCGGCCTGTAGGGTATGAACCAGACTTCCCAACTCCCTGAGCCTCACCACCAGGTTTCTGGAAATTTTACCGGACTCCTGGGTCAAATCTGCACCGTCCGAAAACAGGAATACCCCTTTCAGCGATTGGTCCGGGTAACGCTCGACCAATGCGTCAAAAGCCGGGGTCAGGTCGGTATAGGGCCGATGAGCCCGGTATGTATCTTTCACCGCCCCCGCCGCCACCCTTTCGATATCATCAGAGAAAAAATAATAATCGACGTTGAAATCTTTTGCCAGGTTTTCGAAGTAGGAGGCATTGGCCTGCAAAGCTTTTTTTATCAGGTCAATCCTCGAAGATTCATCGATTTTTGTTTTTATAGAGAGGCTTTTACTATTATCGAGCAAAACCGCTATGGAATTCTTGAGAGATTGGCTTTTGCGGAATTCCAGCTCAGGTTTTAACAACACCAACAACAACAGGGTGAACGCACCCAACCTGAGTGCAAAGAGAAGAAGTTTTCTTGACCGGGAGCCCACCCGGTTCAGGCTGGTCCAGAAAAACCAGAGCGCCAGGGGAATCACAATGGCAAGCACGGTCAAGACCACCACCGGGTCATCGGGCAACCAATGCAGTTGCCAATGGTTATATTCTTCGGGATCGACCCCCAGTAATTTCGCCAGTCCGTTCATCTGGGATTATACCTGCGCAAACGTTCAAGAATAATGGGCAAGTGCACCATGTCCTTTTTATAGTCCAGAGTCAGCGCGTACATGATGATATTCACGCCCAGGCGGATGGCAAGTTGCCTCTGCCTATACCCTCCCGCCATCACATCATAATTCCAGTGTCCTAGTTTATTCCGTGACCAGGCGCCACCCTGGTCGTTAGAGCTGACTACCAGAACGGTTCTTCCCTTAATGGATATTCCTTCCAGATAGGGCTTGACGATAGATCGGCCCGAAACGGTATTGAGCAAATAAAAAGAGCGGAAAATAGAATGGTCGCGCGAAATTTTTCCGAGCGGATTCTGCGGAAACAGCGCGGAGACCATCTTACGCACCGAGGCGGAAAACGCGGAGTCGGCCCGGGCGGAATTGTCATCAATAAAAAGAAATCCGCCATAGCTCAAATAATTGCGCAAAATTTTCAGGTCATCTTCAGGGAATGGGTCGAACCCCGCATCTCCCGCCATAGTGATAAACGGGTAGCGGAATAATTCCGGGTCTGAAATGTTCAGCGCAACCGGTTCACGGTTGACTTCAATGGACGTTCTGCGTGAAATCTGGGCAAGCAGGCTCCGCAGAGCTTGAGGCCGGGGGTTATCGTTGCCCCCCCGGTATATGACCCGGGGAAGGGTCAGGTTGGAATAACTGGCCCCGATCGCTTTCACCGATTCCACCCCGACGATGAAAAAAAGGGCCAACCCAAGTATGGTCAATAGTTTTCGCATCCTTGAAAGTTTAAATCAGGAAGGGTCCTATAGCAATGAATCAAAACGCATTCTCCCTTTCCTTATTATGGATAATTCTTTTTGTACGTCAGGGGTAAGCTAAGGTAAACTTGAGCGATATTTCAACAACAGACCTTTAACAGATAAAACTTATGTCACGAACCGTTTTACTCAACCCCGGCCCGGTCAATGTAACCGATAGGGTCCGACAAGCGCTAATGCTCCCCGATCTCTGCCACCGGGAAAAGGAATTCACCGATCTAATGGCAGCGATCCGCGCAAAATTACTCAGGGCTTTTGATATCGAAGAAGAATACACTTCGGTACTGGTTTCCGGGTCGGGAACAGCGGCGCTGGAAATGGCCGTCTCCTCCTCATTGAGTCCGGGCCGGTCCATGCTGGTTATCCAAAACGGAGTCTATGGCGAACGCATCGGAAAAATTTGTGACATTTACCAGTTCAACCGCCACACAATCAAACTGAGCTGGGGAGAACCGCCGAATTTGGAGGATATTGAAAAAGAATTAAAAGAAAATCCCGATATAGAAGTGGTGGCGCTGGTGCATCATGAAACGACAACCGGGCTTCTTAATCCTTTAAAAGAAGTGGGCGAACTGGCCCGGCGTTATGAAAAAATCTATTTGGTGGACTGCATCAGCAGTCTGGCGGGAGATGAAATCGATTTCAAGTCCATTGATATTGCCGTCGGCACCGCCAACAAATGCATTCAGGGTTTCCCCGGCGTTTCTTTTGTCCTTCTTCGGAAAAAAGATCAGGAACGCTTGCGCAAAATTCCTGAGCGAACTCTTTACTTCGACCTTACCGGCTACCATAAAGCCCAGGAAAAAGGCGGACTGTTGTTCACACCTGCGATCCCCGCCCACTACGCACTGGACGTTGCACTCGATGAACTGATTGAGGAAACGGTTCAGGGCCGAGTACAACGCTATGCCAACGCGGCAAAATTTTTACGCGCCGGATTTAAAGATATCGGCCTGGAGTTTTTAATCCCTGAAGGTTGGCGAAGTAATTGCCTGACGGGTCTACGCCTGCCAGAGGGGGTGAGCTATGAAAAACTTCATGCCGAGTTGAAAGGCAACGGGTTTGTCATCTATGCCGGGCAGGGAATCCTGAGCGATAATATTTTCCGCATCGCAAATATGGGCGACATCAACCAGGAAGAGTTTCAGCGATTTTTAAAAGAGTTAAAAACAATCTGCTAATGGTCGGCCTGTTCGCTTTCGATCAAAATCTCTACCGTCCATTCGGCCGCCGGGTTGGCATTTAACATCCACGGTTCGCGGGTATATTTTTCGCCTTTTCGGTTGGCAAATTTTTCAAGGTTTTCCTTATTACTCTCAAGAAACTTTCTAAAAACCATTTTGGGTCTTTTTTGCCTTGCTGCCATGATTGAATCCTTTAATTTCTATTCTTATTTTTTACCGTCTATCAAGTGGCACATTTGAACACGATTGATAGAAAACCGCAACGGGGAATAAAAGCACTTGTGGGATTTAACGGAATTCAAGAGGCCGAAGGCTCAATCCACCCCGCCCCACCTTGCCTATCTCCGCCAGCTGACATAAAATAGACCCTTACTTTCATAAGAAGGAGAACCTGGTGAAATGAATAATTCAAGGTTACATTTTATATGTCGGATTTTAATTCTCCCGCCACTTACCGGTTTTTTAACATTTCTGTGTATAGAATTAGATTTCTACAAAATGTTGGAGGGGATTGGCTTAATATTTTTTGGCGGCCTGTTTTTTGTTTTTGCAATTATTATAAGCACCGCCAATTTAAGACGTTTTCAAGCCATAGAAGAATTGGCGGTTTTATGGTCTTTAGCCATGAGTTTTTGGCAAACAGGGAAAAGGCATTTAGCAGAAAAGGAGCAAGAAAAACTACAATATGAATTGAGAGAATTTTATGAGAAATTGAGATTTCTCATGCATGTAGATGTGGTTGGTGAAGAAACCAAACAGAAACTTTTTGAAATTGATACCTTTTTTAATGAGCTCAGCTTGGTAATTGAAAGATTTAGAAAAACAGAAAAGATTAGCGCCCCGGAACTTGCCTGCCTTTTAGGCTGGCTTGAAAAAATGTATTCAAGTTTCGAAAAATTGCTTGCAATTAAAGAGCATCGGACGCCAAGAAGCCTAAGGCTTTTCATTGACTGGGCTTTGGTGGTGGGGGTGCTGTTATTGTCGTCGTCGTCGTCATTGGTGGTGGTGGTGG
>JAPKCW010000282.1:0-2221 GCA_028822815.1 Nitrospinaceae bacterium
GCGGTCCTTATCGTAAAACAAAGTGCCGCGGTTATTGGTTATATTGATGATCTTGTGATGGGGAACCATTCCAACCGTATGGATCCTGTCCTTATATTTTTCATATTGGTCCAAGGTATCGAGATATTCCCTCAACTGGTCGAGACCGTTTGCGATTTCCCTGGACTGCTGGCAACGGTTGAAAATAATTCCAAATTTTTTGTTTGCCAGAATTTCCGTCACAGCCGCCTCGCCTTTAGATGCGATCATGCGGTTGACATATGCCTTGTCCAGTCCGGATAACTTTCCCTGCTGATAGTTCTGGTAAAAATCTTCATAATAATCAATGAAAGAATGAAGAGCATCAATACTACCATTGATGGCAATATTATTGCTCATATCAAAAATAAAAATAATCTGGTCAATCGAATTCATCAATGAGGACAGGTGGTTCACACCCCCAGCCGGCGTATCGAGTACCACATAGTGGAAACGCTCTGCCAACTCATTGATAAATTCCAGAAAAAGAAGGAGGAACGCAGGTTCGTTGATGCGTTTACGATGGCTTCTTTTCCCGAGAATAGGAACCTCTCCCCCCAGCAGGGAAAATTTAAACTCTTCAATATAATTGATATATTCATCGGGCGTTGGCCGGGAATTGGCTTCATGCTTTTTGAGGACTTGTTTGAACTGACCCATATCCATTTTTTTCAGGATCGGTCTAAGAGTCCTAATCTGGCCTACGGTATAAATCTGGCCCCGCTCCAGAAACAATTCATAGAAATGATTGCCAAAGGGAAACTCGGAGAAATGGAACAACTCTATGTTCAGTGTTTTGTATAAAGCCAGCCCCTTTTCAAGTTGTGGATTGTCTCTTTTAATTTCATTATCCAGATAGGCCTGGAAAATGGTGACAATCCGGTAAATCGATTGCAAAAAATCAATTTGATAGGTTTTATTGGCCAGGGTTTCGAACAAGTCATAAAAAGTTTTTCGAGGATGGCTTTCAAGAATGCTGGAAATAGTGGGAAGCCTGAGGTCGAGATCAAACAAACACACGCTGTCGTGGGTCAGCGATTTGCCCAGCGAGTGTGTCAGAGCCGCAGCCGTATTAATGGCCAATGTGGTTTTTCCGATTCCCCCTTTGGGGCCAATGATTGAAATAACTGGCATTTAGCTTTTCCCCTTTTTCTTGTCTGCCCCGGCGATCACCAGGGTAATTTCGCCTTTCCAGTTTCGCTCCTGAGCGGAAAGTTCTTTCAGGCCCCCTCGCACCACTTCCTCGTACATTTTAGTCAGTTCGCGGGCGATGGCCACCTTGCGGTCCCCAAAAAACCGGTAAAGGTCGTGCAGCGTTTTTTGGATACGGTTGGGTGATTCAAATAAAACTATTGTACGTTTTTCCTGCGCCAGGTTTTCCAGCATCGTTGTGCGCCCTTTTTTACGCGGGAGGAATCCCTCAAAAACAAACCGATCCATGGGTAAACCGGAAACGGTTAATGCCGCCAGCAAAGCTGAAGGACCCGGTATGGAAAAAATGGAAACCCCCTCCTCGATCGCCGAGTTCACCAAATGATAATGCGGGTCAGAAATTCCGGGTGTTCCGGCATCTGAAACCAGGGCAAGGTCTTCACCTTTTTTGAGACGCTCAATAAATTCCCTGCCTTTTTTTATTTTGTTAAAACTGTTGTAACTGGAAAGGTTCGTTCGGATTTGATACCTGTTCAACAATATCCTTGTCCGGCGAGTATCTTCGGCGGCAATCAAGGAAACTGCGTTAAGGATTTCTATGGAGCGCTGGGTCACATCACCCAGGTTGCCAATGGGGGTGCTCACTACAAATAAATTTCCCGTTTCCTCCGAGCCCGGTTGTACAACAGCCATATTACGTGTGTATTTTAGTATCCAACTATGAAAAACTCAACGTTTCGTTTGGAACCGTAAGACCCCTTTAATTATCCTTTCTTGGACTGGATGGAAACTTTTTTGTCTTTTTCCTCAGTTTTGACCAGCGGAATGATTTTGTTTTCTTTTTCTGTCATATCACAGGTACCGTCCAATTTCCCTCCAAGCTCAATATACAAAGCGGGAGATTTAACATTACCCACCACTCGGCTGCTCGAATGGATCTCAACCTTTTTGATAGCTGTGATGGTTCCTTCCACGCGCCCCAAGCAAATGACGGTTCCCGCAAAAATTTCCGCCCTTACATGCCCCGTCTCCCCGATAATCAGGGTATCAT
>JAPKCW010000283.1:0-2210 GCA_028822815.1 Nitrospinaceae bacterium
TGTAGAGCTTCTCCGCGCTAACTGGTTAATCTTTTTCAATTCGCAAAACTAAAAGGGTTGTGATATAAGCAAGATCACATTTTTTTAGACCCACAAAATATTTTTTTATGAGTGAAAGTCAGTTGACCATCCCAGACATCGCCGAACTCGAAAAACTTGCTCTGGAATTAAGAAGGCTCGCCCTGAAAATCATTTTTCAAGCAGGATCGGGGCACCCTGGAGGAAGTTTTTCCGCGACAGATTTGATGACCGCCCTGTTTTTTGGTGGAATTTTAAATTACGACTCAAACAATCCAAAGGACCCCAAAAGAGACCGCTTTCTGCTCAGCAAAGGCCATGCATCGGCAATTTATTATTCCGTGCTTGCCAAAGCCGGGTATATTTCCGAGCCCGACCTGGATAGTTATCGCAAAATTAATAGCGGACGTTTCCTATCCGGACATGCTCACCCTAAAACTCCCGGAGTCGAAATTGCCTCAGGAAGTTTGGGGCAGGGACTCAGCGTGGCCCACGGAATAGCCCTGGGAACCAAACTGAATGGTTATGGCTCGAAAGTCTACGTCATTCTGGGTGATGGGGAGCTACAGGAAGGGCAAATTTGGGAAGCCGCCATGTCCGCCGACAAATTTAAATCCAACAACCTGATTGCCATCGTCGACTATAACAAGGTTGCGCAAGACAATATCACCAAAGACTTGAAAGACCTGGAGCCTCTAGAAGACAAGTGGAATGCCTTCAACTGGGACGTGCACCGAATAGACGGGCATAATATGGAAGCCATCATGAAAGTGCTTCAGTTACCGCTTCACCCGGAAAAACCCCGCGTGATCATTGCAGACACTATCAAAGGCAAAGGGGTTAGTTTTATGGAAGGCAAAACCGCCTGGCACGGAGTAGCGCCTTCTGCGGAAGATTATGAAAAACCTTTAAAGGAACTGCAATGAAAGACGCCGCCACCCGAGATGCTTATGGGCAAGCCCTGGTAGAACTAGGTGCTGATGATCCGCGCATTGTAGTACTTGATGCCGGAGTGAGTGACAGCTCGCGCTCAAAAAAATTCGGCGATAAATATCCTGACCGATTTTTTAATATGGGCATCGCCGAAGCGGATATGGTCTGCACGGCGGCTGGCTTGGCCACTACAGGGAAAATTCCCTTCGCCACCGGTTTTGCCTGTTTTCTGCTGGGTAGAACTATGGACCAGGTTCTGGTCAGCGTCGCTTATTCCAATACAAACGTAAAATTGGTTGGCACACACACAGGGCTGGCCGTAGGGGAAGACGGGCCCAGTGCCCAAATGATTGTAGATATCGCCTATATGAGGGCTATGCCAAACATGATCGTGGTGCAACCGGCAGATTGGGAAGAAACCGTCCAGGCCACCCGCGCCCTGATCGATTATGAAGGCCCGGCCTATTTCCGCCTGGGAAGGCCCAAAGTAAAAGCTATTTTCGACAATTCCTACAAATTTGAGATCGGCAAGGGCAGGGTGGTAAAAAAAGGCTCTGATCTGGTGATCTTTGCCACTGGCATCATGGTTCAGGAAAGCCTCAAAGCCATGGAAATGCTGGAAAAAGAAAATATCAATGTGACGCTGGTCAATATCTCGACCCTCAAACCCATCGACCGCGAACTCATCACAGAAATGGCCGCAAACCACAAAGCCGTAATCACCGCCGAAGACCACAACTATATAGGCGGTTTAGGCGATGCCGTTGGCGAAGTTCTTCTGGATGCGCAGATATCCAAATCCTTCAAACGCGTTGCGGTCAGAGATCAGTTTGCCGAAACCGGAACCGGACCCGAACTGTTCGAAAAATATGGGCTGTCTGCCAACCATATCGCTCAAACGGTCAGAGACTCCCTTTAGAAGCCCGGTAGGGTCCTTGTTTCTGCATATCAGGCTTGAATGCCTTAAATCCCCCCTTATAAAGCCTACGTTTCCAAGTTGACATAATATATGTTATAGGAACCCAGGTGTCCGTCCCCAAAATAGGCGAAACAGTTCATATACACAATACCAACGCCTTTTGAATCTCAGATACCGAATACACCTCCTGAAACTCAAACCGAATCAAGGTTAATCCCGTTGTGGAAAAAACCTCATCCAAAAACAAACTTTCTTTACCGAACCGCTCATGCAACTCACCAGCTAACGCAATCGCATAAGGCAGTCCACCGTCCCCCTTACGGACAACCACTAAATCCAC
>JAPKCW010000065.1:0-10423 GCA_028822815.1 Nitrospinaceae bacterium
TTACAATATCGGCTTCAAACTGGTTTTCCAGGCGGACAAATTCTTCGAACTCTTTTGGACTTTTGAATTCGAAAATTTTGGGTTCTTTTTGTCCGCAGATTTCTTCGTCCTGCTCAACGGTTAAAATATTTTTTTCAACGGAAGCTATCACGAATTTTTTCCGTGTTTTAAATTTGGCGAAAATTTCCTGATATACGGGTTCAAGATTGAGAGCCATGCAACGTCTCCTGCTTAAGTGTGCTTAATAATTACTGAATAGTAGAATTTTAACTTTCTCCATAACCAAAATCAAACAAATTGCGGAGAACCTCCGCAGGCGTGATATTCTTCCTTAGCCTTCATGCCCCGCAGGGGTATAACTTGCAATATATTTATCCTGCGCTCAACCGGCATCTCGGCTCAATAGGTTTTTGCTCATTTGCTTAACAGTTTGGCAATTTTATGCTAGGCTATGCTAAGTGCTAGTGTCTCATCAACTATCCTTTCCTGTTTATTTATTGACCCCTTCCTCAATTTAATATGACAAATCGAATATCCCTCAACCGGCTGGCAGAAACACTCATCCAGGAGTCGAGAACTCCATTCAACACCGAAGATTTTGCCAAACATTTGGAGAGTAGATGGCAAAAAGAAGTTTCTGGCTCCGCGAGAAAGCGGCTTGAGAAAGTTTTGCATAACCATTCTTCGCTGATCAGGATTCCTGAAAGTGATTTCATTCCCTTTCGTGCGGTGGTCGATAAAATCAGTCACGTATCTTTATCGGTGCAACTGGGGGCCTGGGAACTGAAACAAGGTATCCTGATTCCCGGACATCGCTTGATTCCATTCATGCCGGTAAACCTTAAAGAAAGTGAGTTGACGTTTCTTGATCCGGACGGGAATAAAATTCCTAAACTAAAACAATCTTATTATATTCAGGATATTGTGCCTTTTTATCAGTATTGCGCGCGTTTCCCGGAAGAAATCAAGTTCAATGAATGGATTCCCGGAAAAAGTTGCATGACGGTTACGGTTTGGAATATGCGATCTCTGTACAAGAGTTTCTCATCGCGCCCCGGGGATGCAATTTTGATAGACCTTGTTGACTATGAGAAGGGAATCTATCAGATACGCCCCTATTCCTCGCGGCAATATCGGCTCGACCGATTGCGTATGCGGGCGCTCTATATCGCTTTGGCTACGCAAATGGACCCGCTCTGCGAGGACGAAAAATTTTGTTCTGCCGGGCTGGAAAAACAATTATTGCGAATCCTTTTTTCCATGAACTTAAAAGTGTTTCGCGAGGTGGAGGTTTTTTCTGTCACGGACTTTTTGGAGTCCCTCAAAGAGTGGACTGTGGTCGGGTGTGAGGCGGGGGGAGTGCAAATGGTTCCGGTTTGGCAAATGGAATCGGGGCCTTTCGTTCGCGCCGATGCCAACCGGGTTGTAAAGGGAGAGTTGGGATCGCTGAACAAAATATTTCAGGATCTAAAATTGTCCTTTGACGCGATGGAATTTAAAGCCATGCTTTACACGGTCATGGCTTCGAACAAGTACAAGCTGGAGGCGGTTTTTTTCCTGTTGTTCGGAGGACAGGGCGATTTATTCGAGGATAAAAAACAGCATGAGGTGTTTTACAGTTATCTGCGCGAACTTTTGTTTAAAATTTGCGAAGATCTTAAGACCCGCGAAACCCAGTTGTTAGCGGGTTTGAGGGAACAGTGTGTGGATACAAAGTTTAGCCTGATCGGAGTGTTGAGGTTTCTGGAAGATCAGGAGATCGGGCTGGAAGACCTGCCCGCGGACCTATTGAACCAGATTATCGAACTGGATCATTTCTGTGCCAATGCGCTGCACCGGTTTGCCGAGAGGGACCGGCCGCTGGACCTGGAATTTATCCGTGAACTACGTGTTGCCTTGAAAGTAGTGCTCCCCCAACTGGCGATTGTGGAAGAGGAGGTCTATTCCCGACTGGCTGTTTATTAGCCAGCCCACTACCGTGGGAGGGAATGTGGCAAGGACTTGATTGAGCCGAGAACACGGTTGCTAGCCAGATAAAGCTATTGCCAGCTGAGTCCAGCGTCACGCTGGCGCCTACTGGTGCCATTGAGGGAATGCCCTGAAACCTGTTCGACTTGAACAGTTACCGTATCTCCGGCCTTCAATATACTCTCCCCTCCCTGAATGTTTACATTCCAGTATTGTGGATTTCTCCCTTTGAAAGTATAACCAGGTTTTGAAGACCTGCCTTCGATCAGAACCTCAACATTTTTACCGATAAAGGATTGCCCCTGTTGTGCGGTCTGTCGGCTTTGCAGGGAAATAGTTTCCTGCAGTCTACGTTTTTTGGTTTCTTCGGGAACGGAATCGGGCAGTTCATTCGCCGGAGTTCCAGGTCTCGGGCTGTAGGCAAACATGAAACTACTGCTGTAGCCGACCTCTTGCATAACTTTTAGCGTGTCCGCAAAAGCTTCATCGGTTTCACCGGGAAAACCGACAATGATGTCGGTGGAGAGGGAGATATCCGGGACTTCCGATTTCAATTCCGCAAGCAAATCCCGGTACTCTTCTATGGTGTGGTCTCTGCGCATGGCTTTGAGCACTTGATTGTTTCCGCTCTGAATAGGAAGATGCAGATGATTCACCAGAATGTCCAGATCCCGGTAAGCGCGAATGGTCTCACGGGTGAAATCGTTTGGATGGCTGGTGGTAAATCGTAACCTTTGTACCCCAGAAATTTCCGCGATGCCGTATAAAAGCTCATGAAACGGCATGGGGTTCTTCAGTCCTCGCTTGCCGTAGGAGTTTACGTTTTGCCCCAGTAATATGATTTCTTTCGCGCCCTGATTCACGAGGTGGCGAATTTCTTCAAACAGTTCTTCCGGTTCCCTCGACTTTTCCCTTCCACGAGTAAACGGAACAACGCAAAACGTGCAAAACTTGTCGCAACCTTTAATGATGTTTACAAACGCGCTGGGTCCGGGGGATTTTGACAGGGACAACTCGGGAATGGAATAGACTTTTTCCTGATCAAAGCCGGTCCAGACAAAAGATTTGCCGGTGTCCCGCACCCGGTCTACGGCCTGGGCGATTCCATCCACCTGGTCTGGGCCCATCACGAAATCCAGATACGGCATGCGTTTGAGCAGTTTTTCCCCTTCTTGCTGGCCCAGACACCCGGTCAAGCCCAGAATCAGGTCTGGATTAGCCATTTTTAAAGGTTTTAGACCGCCAAACAGGGAGAATGTTTTTTGCTCCGCCTTTTCCCGAATCGAGCAGGTATTGACAAGAATCAGGTCTGCATCCTCTTTTTCCAGGGTACGCCGGTAGCCAGAATGGAACAGGACGAGTTCCATCCTGTCCGTGTCGGCGACATTCATCTGGCAACCAAAAGTATCCAAATAGACTTGTTTCATAATGGAAAGACTGTAAGGGAATCGCCCGATCTTTGCAACCCCCACTAGGCATGTGGCGGTGATACTCTTCCTCAGCTTTCCTGCCCCGAAAGGGTACAGTGGCCGTGATATTTCACCTTTTGTCAGCGGCGGCCCCCACTAATTTAAATCAATTTATATTAATTTAAGTAAATTAATTAAAAAATAGTTAAATTTCAGGAATTTTGTTGACTAATCTATGGATTTAAAATAAAATTCATACTATTCCACAAAAAGTATTTAATTTGCAGAGTTTTATGCGCCAGAACCATTTTTAGGGAGGGGAATTACTGTGGCCGAAAGCAACTGCGTCCGGCAAATCCGGGAAGCAAAAATGATGAGCAAAGCTGAGCTGGCTCGAAAGGCCAGCGTGACTGTTCAGACGATTGATCGTATTGAAAAGGGAAACGATTGTCGACTTGATACAAAGCGAAAGATCATTTTAGCCCTTGGTTACAAGCTAGCAGACCGGACAAGGATTTTTAATTCTGAAAATGATAGTTCCGCTTCAGCGACCAAAAAAGGTAGGGCAAAAAACCCCTGAATTTTTCCGGGGCTTTTGTTTGGTCAGTTAGAGTGAGATTAGGCATGCCCAGAGCACAAGGTTTCAAAATATTATGTCCCGACACGCTTATCGGAGTAAACGAGAAGGACTTGAGTTCCGCGCAAAAAAAACTTGGGAACGAGCCTGAATGATTTTTTATAGAAGTGATAAAAAATCATTCACTATTAGAGTGACAGGGAGCAAGAGGAAAATTAAAACCCATTGACTTTAAATGAGTTGTGGCTGGATGGCGGATTTGGTATGGGGCTTGCTTTTTAAGTGTTTATAAGCTCATTAATCGTTGATAGTACGAATTTTTTTAGGATTTTATGTTTTTATCGAAAAAAACTCAATTAGTAGCCATCGACATCGGGTCTTCTTCCATCAAGCTGGTTCAATTGTCTGAGCTTAAGGGAGGAGAATTTGAACTGACCCATTTTGGGATGATGCCGCTTACTGAGGATTGCATTGTTGAGGGAGTGATTAAGAAACCCGACTTGGTGGCCAAGGCCCTGACCAATTTAATCAAAGCCGAAAAAATACAAAGCCGTTATGCCGTTTCTGCCGTTGCGGGAGAAGCTGTTTTTATAAAAAAAATAAAAGTTCCGGTAATGTCGGAAGGGGAAATTTCTGAAAAGATAACCCAGGAAGCGGAACAGTATATTCCATTTGATATTGATGATGTGGCTCTCGACTTCCAGCTTTTGGGCACGGTAAAGGCTGACAAAGCAGAGGAATCCGATAGTTCGAAAGACAGTGAATTTAATGGGGAATCTCAAAACAATTATCTGCAACGAGAAGATTCGAATGAAGAGACGGATGAGGAAATGATGGAAGTCCTCCTTGTGGCGGTCCAAAGAGCCGTCATTGATGAGAGGACCGATATTCTTCTGGAAGCGGGGTTGAAGCCAGCCATCATTGACCTGAATGTGTTTGCATTGATGAATGCGGCCCAACTTACCAATGATTTATCATCAATGGGTATTACCGCACTCATTGACCTGGGAGATTCGTTCACCCATATAAATATTATCCAAGATGGAACAATGGGTTATTCCCGGGATATCCCTGTTGGAGGAAGCTATTGCACCAAGATGATCATGTCAAAATTCAAGGTTCCTTTTAACCAGACTCTTGAAATAAAGCGGGGCAATTTTTCTTCGGATCTTAATGAAGAAGATGTCGTCAAAATCATTGCCCAGGCTTATAAAAGAGTTTTGGAGGAGGTTCAAAAATCCTTCGAATATTTTGGCACCCTATCCGGTAACAAGGTAGAGAGGATTTTATTATGCGGAGGGGGAAGCATGATCCGGGGATTGGATGGCTTTTTTGCCGACTACTTAAAGGTGCCTGTGGAGATTTTGAATCCTATGCAGGGGATCAAAGTCAATCCCAAAAACTTTGACCCTTCATTAATTGATGAAATGAGTGGATTGTCAACGGTTGCCTTGGGTTTGGCAACAAGGAGGTTTGACTACACATGATTCGAATCAACCTTCATGATTATCGCGATGAACTGAGAAAGATTGAGATCCAAAAGCGGGTGGTTAAATCTCTTGCCATCATTATTGTCGCGATCTTTTTTATCCTCGCGAGCTGGTTGAATGAGCAGGCTAAACTGGATTTGGTAAAAAGTGAAACACGCAAACTGCAATCTCAAGTCGCGGCTTTAACAAGTGAAGTTAATTTGGTCAAAGAAATGGGAGGCAAGGTAGCACGCTTGGAGTCTATTGTTTTGACCATTGAAGGTTTGCGCGAAAAGCAATTGCCCGCGAGCACCATCATCGGCGATTTAAACCTGATGGTTCCAGAGGGCCTTTGGTTGCACGGCATCGTGCAGAGAGATTTAGATTATCTGAAGAAAAAAATAAAGAAATTTCCCACCATTATGTTTGGTGAGCCAGTAAAGAAGAAAAAGAAAAGGAAAAGGAAAAGGAAAAGGGAAAAACAAGTCGTCTACCAAGACTTTGTGGAGGTTACAGGCTATGCCCTGACAGAAAGCGGAGTAGCGGAATACCTGGAAAGACTACAGAAAATTCCCTATTACAAAGCAACGTTCCTTTATAAATTATCACGGACGTATATTGGAGGTCAGGCGGTTCATAAGTTTGCTATTTATTGCTATATGCCAGAAAAGAAAAAGAAAAAAGCGGCTTAATCAACAGAAACCATGGACAAACTATTCGAAAAATTACCATACGATGATCTTGATGGGATTCAGTTTTCCCATTTGCTGGCAGGAGCAGCAGGCATCGGACTAGTGCTTTTTATTGCCTACTATTTCACTTTGTACAGCGCCACCAGTACGGAATTTGAAAAGCTAACCAAAGAGAAAATAGCAGCAGAGAGAACTCTGAAGCGATACAAGGCCACCGTCGCCAAGAAAGACAAGGTGGCAAAAAAACTGGCCCTGGCAAAAGGCCGACTCGATGCGTATAAAAGTCAAATTCCCAGCCCGGCCGAGATTCCCAATTTAATGCAAAGAATAGCAGAGTTTGGCAAGCACAGAAATATGCAAATGGTTGCGCTCACTGTAGAGGAAGGTACTAAGTCAATGTTTGTTGATGTGATTCCCTTAAAAATCCAGCTACAAGGGGAATTATGGGTCACGCTCGATTTCCTCGACTACATGCAGAATCTTTTGCGCCTGGTGAGTTTTGATAACTTGAGCTTGGAGGCTCAGCCTCTAATCGCTGGAGTAAGGGGTGAGGGAGCTACCGTGGGTTCACTGAGAACGAGTTTAAGGGTAAAGACTTACTCGTTTAGGGAAGGAGCTGAAGATTTCAAACCGGCTAAAAAGGCACCACCTAAGAAGAAAGCGAAAAAGAAGAAAAAAGGCCATTAAGCACTTTAACGGATGATGATATTACAGATGAAAATCAGGCGACAGGTGAAAATTTTATTTTTCCTGTGGATAGCTCTGTCAGGGTTCCCGTCTTTTCCAGCCTTAGCTATGACTTTATCTTTGCAAGACGATTTGCGTTCCAGAAATCAAAAGCTCAATGTTTTATTCCAGCACAGTGGGCTTAAAGATATTTTGGAGAATATCGAAGCTGTTTTGCAAATTTCAGGAAATATTAATGAGGATGCTTTGGCACCGGGTCAGGGTGGGTTTGCCAGGAGAATCATGCACCGGGCCTATTCGCACGAAAAATTTTATCGAGTGCAGAAGCAAGCTTTTCTTGATAATTACAAACCTCAATATGTTCTTTCGGTGGTTCAATGGTATCGAAGTTCATTAGGGAGAAAGTTATTGAGGCTTGAAAATGAAGCGAATAACCCGGACAACCAGCCAGCGAGGGATTTGTTCGTGAAAAATTTATTGAAAGCACCTCCCAACGAGAAGCGAATATTTCTGATAGAGAGGGTTGAGCGTTCTTCGTCCATAACTGAATCTGGCAAGGCCCTTTATTTGGGATATGTCAAATTTATGTATCCATTTAATATAAAAATTCAGGGAAAGAGGGTCGGAAAAATGCCGCGAAGATTGAAGGAAAGCATTACCGAGCCCATGCGGGAAATCGTTTTGCGGAGCCTGCTCTTTAGTTTTAAGGATATCAAGGACAAAGAACTTGAAAAATATGCTGAGTTTTTAAATTCCAGAGCCGGTCGCTGGTTCGGTCAGACAACTTTGAAGGGTTTTGAAAAAGGGATTAAAAAGAATTTGTATCAGGCAGAAAAAATTCGGAAAGATTTGTTAAAAGAAATCGAATCCGGTGGGCCGGAGTTCCCTCTGTTAAAGGAAATTGCTCCACCGGGACAAAGATACCTGCTGATTGGAAAGCGCGATCCGTTTCGGCCCTTGTTGGATCCCAGGGGGCTGGTCTCTCTCTCTGAAACAGAGCAAAAGCCCCAGGCCCGCTTGCTCGGGGATGAGTTAAAGAATGTTCCCCCGATTGCCTTACTGGTATTTGCCAAGATTGAAGACCAGCATCCGAAACTCTATAGGAGCTTGAAGTATTTTGAACGCCTGATTAATGACCGAGAAGCATTGGAAGAGATGGCAGATGATGAGTATGCCGAGGCCATGGAAAATTATCGTACTGCCCTGGAGCAGGCTTCTGATATCAGAATGGATGAGTCGCCCCTGCAAATTGAATATGACTCCCTTCGGATGACGGGAATTATCCGGAAAAAATTAGAAGCGGTTGCCATGTTTGAGGTTGGCAAAACTGGATATGCAGTGAGGCAAGGGGACCGGATTGGTCCTGTGTTCGGGTACGTGGATGAAATACAGGACGAACAAGTAATCGTGGTTGAAAAATTCAGGAATTACCTCGGTAATATCCTGACGAACCAGAAAATTATAGACTTTTATCAGAGCACATCTAGCGAGGGTGATACGAACTTATGAGAAAACAAATGTTCATAAAATCCTATTTAGTGAAGATAGCTTTCCTATTGGTATTTTTAACAGGAGCGGTACCCGCATATTCTGCGGTTCTGCTTTCGGATCATAAGTTAGATACCCCATTAGTTCAAGAACCAGGCATTTCCGGCCAAGACAAAAAAAAGGCAGTTCCGTTAATGGTCTTCGCCCAAAATCAGACGACAGGTTCCAATAAAGAGTCCTTGGGGGAAATTGTTTTTATCAATACAGTGGAAGAGGGGCAAAGCTCCATTGTTTCTATCGAGTCGACCCAGGCTGTTCAATATACGGCATTTAAACTTCTGAATCCGCTCCGTCTGGTTCTGGATTTTTCCAAAATGGATAAGGGAAATCTGACCAGTCGTATTCAGGTTGATAAAGGGATTGTGAATTCTATCCGTCCTATCCATTTTGAAGAGGCGGGGGTATTGCGCCTTGAAATCGTTCTCAACCAGTCAGCGGATTATGAGATCAATAAACCGGAGAAAAATAAATTAATCGTTCGTCTTCGATCCTCGGGGCAGGTGTCAGGCCAGGAAATGGCCCAGGCTCCGTCCATGAAGGAGGCCGCTCCTTCCAAGAAAGAATCTTATAAAAAAAGTCTCCGGGGTGCAGCTTCCCTCCTGGATGAAGCGCAAGAAGCTTCCTTAAATGAAGATACGTGTTTTCCCATGTTATACGGAGAGAAGGAAGTGATTTCCCTGGACTTTCAAAATGCCGATGTCCGCAACCTTTTTAGAATCTTCGCAGAGATCAGTGGACTTAATGTCATTCTTTCTCCTGAAGTAGGGGGTTCCGTAAATATTAGAATGATGGATGTGCCCTGGAACCAGGCAATGGAAATCATTCTCACTAACAGTGCTTTAGGACGGGAATGCTTCGGGAACAATATTGTCCGTGTTGCGACCAAAGTGGTCCTTGCGGCTGAAGCAAGTGCCCTGGTTGCTGAGAAAAACCGTGCGGTGGCCGACAGGACCACTGAACGGGATTCGCAGGATCTGGTTACCGAGGTAGTTCGTATCAATCATGCTGATATTACCGAGCTTTCGACCAGTCTTACTGCTTTAAGGAGCGCCCGCCAGGATGGTAGAATTACGGTGGATACCCGAACCAACACACTAATTTTAAATGACCTGCGGCATCATGTGAATGACATGCTGGAGGCCATAAAAATTCTGGATATCCCCACACCTCAGGTTTTGATTGAGGCAAAGATTGTTGAGATCAGCAAATCTTTTACCCAGGAACTGGGAATTCAATGGGGTTTAACGGGTGATGTGCCTAAAGAAGGTGGTTTAGTGGATTTCGCCGGGAGTCCTAATGCAAATACCGCCGCGGATGGCACCAACTTCAATGTGGATTTAAGGCAGACCACTAATATCGCTACCGGAAGCCTAGGCGGATTCGATCTGTTGCTGGGAGGTATATTACCGTCAATTGATATAAATCTCAGGCTGGAAGCTTTGGAGACCCTGGGAAAAGGGCGTATTCTTTCCAGTCCCAAAGTTACGACCGCAGACAATAAGGAAGCCAGAATAAGAAGCGGAAAACAAATTCCCTATCAGGTAACTTCGGCAGAGGGTAACTCGATCCAGTTTGTTGATGCCGAGCTCAGCCTTACGGTCACCCCTCACGTCACCTCTGATAATAGTGTTTATATGGTTATTGATGCGACTAAAAACGCCGCAGATTTTACGCAGTTGGTGGGAACCGTGCCGACCATTACCACCAAAGAAACGCATACGGAAGTTTTGGTGGGTAATGGAGATACTACTGTTTTAGGTGGAATTTATGAAAGCGCTTCAACCGAAAACAAAAAGGCTGTTCCGTTCTTATCTAAAATACCTTTATTGGGTTTTCTGTTTAAAAGCTTTGCGGATTCCGATGTGATTACTGAGCTTTTGGTGTTTATCACTCCCACTATCATTGAAACAAATTGAGTTCTGTGCTTAAGGCTGTTTAAACAAAGAAAAACAACGTGCGCGAAAAAGCCCCGAGAATCGTCATCCTCAAGGAGTCGAAGCGATGAAAGATCGTTCCTTGTAAAACAAGAGGCGCGATTCTTCACTTTACCCCTGCTACCCCATTCGGGGCATG
>JAPKCW010000284.1:0-2200 GCA_028822815.1 Nitrospinaceae bacterium
ATTTTGACGATTACGGAAAAATGGAACGCGTCGAATTAGACAGAAACCACGACGGCAAACTAGACCTTATAAAAAGGCGACCCTAATCCCAACTCATGAAACAACTCAAACTCCCTATTCTTTTATCTTTTTGTGTACTTTATTCTTTTTCATGCACCCCAAAACCCACGCTGGATGTTCCGGAACCTTTTAAAAATGGACAACAGGTTTTCCACAGAGTTTGTTCAAATTGCCACGGCTCAGACGCGATGGGCAAACATACTCAGGCCCCCAGGCTCATTGACGAGGAATACCTTGCCGAAAATTTCTCTGATGCAGATATCCGCGAAATCGTGCTGAACGGGTCCGATAAAATGCCGCCGCAAAAAAAGAACGTAACATCTGAGGAAATCACAGGAATCATCAAATATCTGCGTTATTCACAAAAAGCGGCAGGACTCGAAGCGGAAGAAGATGATGAAGAAGAAAATGAAGCAGAACCTTCCCCAAAAAAGAATTGATGGTTTTACCAACCACTGCCATGCTTGATCTTATTCGAGACACCCTGGACGCAATAAAACCGATCCCACTCCTTCGGTTTGAGACGGCTCAGGCTCATCTCGATTCCCTCACTAAACCCCCAGGAAGCCTCGGCCTCCTGGAAGATTTGGCAAAAAAATATAAGGCTATCCGCGATACAGATCATCCATCAGTCAACAGGAAATCGGTCGTTGTATTCGCGGCGGATCATGGGGTCACCGAAGAGGGCATTAGCGCTTACCCCGCCAAAGTCACTGCCCAAATGGTGCAGAATTTCCTTGATGGTGGAGCCGCCGTAAATGTCCTAGCACTTTATTTTGAAGATCAGAATCTTTCCGCAGGATCACATCGTGTCCTGGATTTCAGCTTCACCGGAAGCGGAGAAGTGATTTATAAAGACGACAAGGATCGATTATGGAAAATGGGACAATTGATAAGTGATTGAAAGGTGTCAAAGCCTTGCGCTTTCACATTATGACGAAACGTGATGATTTCGATAACCAGCCTTTTGGACACTGGCCAGCTTGACAGAGATCATGTTTTTGGCTAGATTGGGCCCTTCGTTCAATTCTTAAGAGGAATCTCTAATAGACGTTGATTTTTTAGATACACCCTTAATTTATTCTTCTTCATTATAATTTGGAGTTTCAGAATGTCAGGTTATATTCAATCCCTTTTTGCAGACCGAATAGGTGGCAGTCAATTCGGCAAAGATACCAAGATTTACAAATTTGAAAAAATTAAAAGAGCCAAGCGTGCGGCACTGGAAGCCAACCCCGGTAAAACATTATTCGACATGGGCGTTGGTGAACCAGACGAAATGGCCGACCCCGGCGTTGTAAAAACCCTGCAACTGGAAGCGGAAAAACCGGAAAACAGGGGTTACACGGATAACGGAGTTGAAGAATTCAAGGCCGCCGCCTGCAAGTATATGAAAAATGTTTTCGGCGTTAAGGGACTGGAACCGGACAAACATGTCAACCATACCATCGGCTCCAAACCTGGTCTGGCTATGGCACCGGCAATCTTTATCAATCCCGGAGACATTACACTGATGACCGTTCCAGGCTACCCTGTTATGGGAACCCACACTCAATATCTGGGCGGGGAAGTTGTCAACCTTCCTCTGACAGAAGCCAATCAGTTTCTTCCAGACTTAAAAAATATTGATTCAGCAATTCGCGAGAAAACGAAAATTTTGTATTTGAATTATCCCAACAATCCAACCGGTGCCAAAGCCACTCGCGAATTTTATGAAGAAGCTATCGAGTTCGCAAAGCAGAACAATGTCATAATCATCCAGGATGCGGCCTATGCGGCGCTGACTTATGATGGAAAATCTGAAAGTTTTCTATCAATACCCGGTGCAATGGATGTAGGTGTTGAGTTTCATTCCCTTTCGAAGGCTTATAACATGACGGGATGGCGCATTGCTTTCATTGTCGGTAATGAACTTATTGTCAAAGGGCTTTCACATGTAAAAGACAATGTAGACTCCGGTCAGTTTGCGGGTATCCAAAAAGCGGGAGTTTATGCTTTGGAACACCCGGACATCACCGACCGAACCGTGGCCAAGTACAAACGCCGATTATCCATGCTGGTTGAACTCCTTAACTCGGTTGGTTTCAGCGCAAAAATGCCCGGTGGCTCGTTCTTTCTCTATGTTGGTGCTCCTAAAGGA
>JAPKCW010000066.1:0-10353 GCA_028822815.1 Nitrospinaceae bacterium
CAGCGGCGGTAATGGGTTTCCTGGCAGGGGGATTATTTGAAACAAATTTCTACGACTCAGAAGTTGTAATGTTGCTTTATTTCATTATGGGCCTTTCCTTGGCCCAGACAAACAAAAAAGTTTCGGAATAAAAACAACCCAATATACAAAAATCTGAAAACGTCACGGCATTCTCATGAAATTGCAAACCGCCGTTTTTTCTTTTTGGTTGTCTGCTGCATTTTTGCTTCTTACCTGTTGCAGTCCACCTGCCTCAACAGACCATTCTGTTTTCCGGATGTCCATAAAAAACGAGCCCCCTACCCTGGATTGGGCCCTGGCTACCGATAGTATTTCCTTCACCATTCTCACCAATCTCATGGAGGGACTCACCCAATATGATTCCGAATTAAACCCTCAACCTGCCATCGCAAAAAATTGGGAATATTCTGAGGACGGCAGGACTATCACTTTTTTTCTACGCAACGATGTTGCCTGGAGTGATGGAAAACCGGTCACGGCAGGGGACTTTGAGTATGCCTGGAAACGATTGCTCGCACCGGAAACAGCGGCCCAATACGCTTACTTCCTCTTCGATATTGAAAATGCCAGCCAATATAATTCGGGAGAATTAACCGATCCCGACCAGGTCGGGGTAAAGGCGTTGGCTCCGGATGTTCTGCAGGTCCGGTTAAAAAAACCCGTGATCTATTTCCCCAGCATCACCACTTTCATGGTCACCTACCCGGCACGGGAAGATGTTATCCGCAAACATGGTGACTCCTGGACAGAGCCTGAAAATATTGTCACCAACGGCCCTTATATACTGGAAGAGTGGCAACACGAATACAAAATGGTGTTGAAAGCCAACCCTCGCCATTACGAAGGCAAACCGTCGGTGGATGCCATCCGGATTTTTGTCGTACAGGAACCCACCACCGCGTTAACCCTTTACGAAACCGGAGAGCTGGACTATATCGAACTGCCCCCTGTCGCCATTCCTCATTTTAGATCCCACCCCGAATACAGGAACAAACCCCAGCTAAGGGGTTATTATTACGGTTTTAATGTCCAAAAACCGCCTTTCAATGATGTGCTTGTCCGGCAAGCATTCGCTCATGCCATCGATCGATCCCGCATTCCCAAGTTCCTGAAGGGGGGAGAACTGCCCTCCTCATCATGGATTCCCAAAGGCATGTTTGCTTACAATGAAAGCATTGGATTAAAGTTTAATCCACAAAAAGCAAGATCCTTATTGGCGCAAGCGGGATATCCGGACGGAAAAGGCTTTCCAAAAGTTACGGCAGTCTTCAACACAGGGGATCTCAACCGTTTCATCGGTGAATTCATCCAGGCCCAATGGAAAGAAAACCTGAATGTGCACATTGATTTCGAAAGCCAGGAGTGGAAAGTTTTTCTCAGCCGGTTGGATCTGGACCCACCGCAGATTTTTCGGCTGGGATGGGGGGCGGATTTCCCGGACCCCGACAACTTCATGAACCTTTTCATTAAGTCCAGCGGCAATAACCGGCTTCGGTGGTCTCATCCGCGCTACGACGAACTGATCGCTCTCGGATCTACATTGAAAAATCCGCAAGAACGACAAGCGGTCTATGATGAAGCCCAGATCCTGCTCACCGAAAAAGAAGTCCCCATGATTCCCCTTTTTGTTTCTGCCCAGAACCTTCTTGTCAAACCCTATGTTCAGGGATTGAAGAACAATGCTATGGAACTTTTATATTTGAAACGAATTCAAATACAAAAAAACCAACTCCGCTAATTAAAGGCACAAAAAAAGCCTGCTGGCCTAATGGCCGGCAGGCTTAGAAAAATAAACCCTATTCAATTGCCAGGAATGCGCAGGCTTGGTAACAAGCATTGCAATTGATGCACAAGTCCATATCAATGTGCGCCGCGACTTTGCGTGTTCCTCCGGTGATCGCCCCTGTGGGACACGGTTTGATGCATGCACCGCAGGCGACACAGTCCTCTTCCTTGACATAATAGCGATACAAACCGACACACCGTGCCGCGTCACAAATTTGATCAACAATATGCCTTTCATATTCTTTACGGAAATATTTCAATCCGGTAAGAATCGCCTTCGGTGCCGTTTCTCCCAGCCCGCATAATGAAGTTTGGCTGATCTCCTCACACAAGGCCTGAAGCTTGTCCAGATCTTCCATTTTTCCCCGGCCTTCGGCGATATCCACCAATTTGTTTTTTATGAGTGTCAGGCCGATCCGGCAGGGAGTACATTTGCCGCAGGTTTCGCCTTCGTTGAATCCAATGGAAAAAAGCGCGAGATCGATCACACAAGCCGAATCATCATAGGCCGCAAAACTGGCCTGGCCCATCAGCACACCCGCGTCCAAAAGGCTTTCGTAATCCGTTTGGGTATCAGCTTTTTCCGGCGGAAGGAATCCGCCCGTGACACCGCCGACATGAATCACCTTGAGTGCCTTTTTCTTTTGGATGCCGCCGCAATAATCATCAATGGCTTCGCGGAAGGTGGTCTTCATGTCCAGCTCCATCAAGCCGTTGTACTTGATGTTTCCGGAAATCGCCCAAACTTTGCAACCCTGGGCATTTTCGTTACCCATCGACGCATACCAGTCCGCACCATTCTTGATAATCTTGGGAACCGTGGCCCAGGTTTCTGCATTGTTCAAAACCGTTGGTTTACCCCACAACCCCTTGTTGCAAGAATGTGGCGGTTGCGCTTTCGGGAAGGGACGCTTGCCCTCAACCGCTTCCATCAATGCCGTCGACTCTCCATTGATAAACGCTTCCAGCCCTTCATGTACCCGGAAGTTGATGCTGAAATCTGTACCTAGAATTTTATCACCGAGGAAGCCTCGTTCCCGCGCCTGCTCGATAGCCATGTTCAGTCGCTTGACCGCAATCGCATAATCAGAACGGGTGTAGATGATCCCTTCCGTCGCACCAATGGCATAAGCCCCGATCAACAGACCTTCAATCACCTGATGCGGGCTGCCTTCCATGACACTGCGATCCATGTAGGAAGCCGGGTTGCCCTCGTCTCCATTGACCATGATGTAACGGGTCCCCTTTTCATCGGTCGGGGCTTTGGCCGCCATCTCCCACTTGGTTGCGGTGACAAACCCGCCGCCGCCTTTGCCGCGCAGTCCGGATTTTTTTATCTCGGCGATCACCCCATCCGGCTTCATGGAAGTCAAAACTTTTTTCAAGGATTCATAACCACCCACCCTGATGTATTCATCGATGCTTTCCGGATCAATAACGCCGCCATGCTCTAACACAACACGGGTCTGCATTTTCAATGTATCGTAATAATTATCTTTGGAAGCGGCCTTTTTAAACACCTTGCCGCCCACAATATGGTCATTCAAAATGCTTTTGACCATCGCGGGTTTAACTTTTTCGTAGGTCACTCGAGACTCACCGGGAATATAAACATCTACCAGCACATCACGGCTGCAATAGCCCCGGCACCCGACCTGGCCCATTTCGCATTTTCGCTCACCGAGCGTGGCATTGGCTTCCATTTCAGAAATCTGCTTCTGAAATTCGTCATAAACTTCCTGACCGCCTTCAGCAACTCCACTCAGGCTCAAACATACGGTTATTTTTATCTGGCCCTGTTCCTGAGCAACGGCCTGGCCTTTTTCTTCAACGGCTTCCATCGAACGATCTCCTTGATACCCGTCGTTATTCGAAAATTTTGTAAAAGTTTAAATTCAATAATCCCTGCATCTGACTGAATAAAAAACGGTCTTTGCCAGATTTAATAATCTCTCATAAAACACTGGAAAATTCCAGCCATTCTAGTGACCCGAACCGGGATTGTCAAACTTTCCCTAGAGCCTGATTTTAAAAGGTTTTTGACCTCAAATAAGGCCCCTGTTTACAATCTACTAACCAATTACATGCCATGGGCCTCTAATCAAAGGCTATGCAACTCCTGCAAAACCATTAACCCTTTAAAAATTAAGGTGTAAAATCGGATTTAAGAATGCTCGGCATCCCAATTTTCAGGAAAAAAGGCATGCAAACCCTGCAAAGGAGCCCACCACCTCCGGGTACCCAAAATTCAAGGTACCAATTTGCCTATTTTATTTTGGTACCTTCCCCGGAAATACATCCCCATTTCCGTGAACCAGACATTGCCTTCTTTGTCCAGAACCAGGTTGCTGGGATGCGCCCCCTTGGTCGGCACTGGGAACAATTGGACTCCCTTGGAGGAAGCTGGTTCCGCTTCGTTTAAATTGAGCCTGCCAATGCTGTCTTTATGGTTGGCGACAAACCAGACCCACCGTTTGTTGTAATCCACAACCAGATCATGCGCTCCGGCTCTTTTTCCCGGAATCTGATAATCAACCACCTTGGGCGGAAAACCTTCCGAAAAATCCAGCCGCGAAATTTTTCCTGCGAAAAACTGGGTGAACCAGATGGTCCCGTCCGACGCAAGAAACATTCCATGCGGAACCGACTTTTTCGGAGGAATCATAATTTCCCCTACTTTTCCCGTTTCCAATTCCAGATACCCAATCTTGTTGGCAAAAACCTGGGCCCAGAACTTCCCTCCCTGCGTGTACCAGACGTATTCATCCTCGACCACTAAATCATGCGGGTGACCTTCATTGACCGGGAATTCCTTTATCTCTCCCATTATCGGATCCAACCTGCCAATTTTGTTGGCTTCGAACTCGGTGAACCAGATCTTTCTGTCTCGCGATTCAAATAAGTGGTGCGGTTCACTATTAGGGGTGGGAATATCGTATTCCCTTATTATTCCGGTTGCCGGGTCCAACCGTCCAATCCGGTTGCCACCCATTTCGCTGAACCAGACAATATCGTCACGGGAAACAATAAGATATTGCGGTTTGCTGTTGGCATGAGGGAGCTCATACTCAACGATTCCGTCAGACGTCCCTGGTTTCACCTTGCTCGGCGTTAATTTCCCGATCTTGTTGCCATTGACCTCTGCAAACCAGAGGTTGCCCTTTGAATCGAAATCCAGACCTGCCGGACTGCTCTCGGAAGTCGGTGTCAGGTACTCAGTAATTGTTTCCGCCTGCGTCGGGCTAGCGACCCCAATAGCCCCCACCACCAGACCAATTGCCATCAGCCAAAAAAGAAAACAGTTCTTTGTTTTGTACATACGGCCCCCCATTCATAAAATTGAGGTTGATTGCGGTAGATCATAAATATAAACTCTAATCTAAATGACGCAAGCCCCTCGAACCCTAACAACCTCTAATTATTAAAAAAAGTCCTATGATAAAAATAAAGCAGAAATCCGATAAGCCCCTTGAACATAAAACAGAATGCCTGATTCTCCCCTGCCCGGAGGAAAAAAAACCGAGTGGAATCGTCCAGACCCTGGACGCCGCCCTCAACGGCGCAATAACTACGGCCTTTGCAAATAAACGCTTCACGGGAAAACCCAACCAAAACCTTTTGCTCAACAGCACCGGCTGTCTGAAGGCAGACAACCTGCTTCTGGTTGGGGTGGGCAAAGCCAAAGAGGTGACAGCAGAAAAAATCTGCCAGGCTTCGGGAACCGCGGCAAAACTGGCGGAAAAATCCAATTTTAAGTCTGTTTCGGTTTTTTTAAACGAGAGCTGTTTCGACCAGATCGCTAAAGGAAAAGGAGGGCTCTATGGTGAGCTCGCAGGAGCCGTTGCCGAAGGAGCAGGTCTCGCGCTTTATCATTTTGACAACTATAAATCCACCGATGAAAAAGACGATCCGCCAAGCAGGGTCGGGCAGTTGACCCTTATTCCCGCTACGAAATCGCGGCAGGCAACGGTGGAAAAATTCATCGCCCGTGCAGAAAAAATTGTCAGCGCCGTGCATTCGGCAAGGGACTTAATATCGCATCCTGGTAACACCGCCACGCCCACCTTTCTGGCCGAGCATGCAAAAAAAATGGCGCGTAAAAATAAAATCGCCTGCAAGGTGCTGGTCAAAAAGGACATGGAAAAACTCGGCATGGGCGCCCTGCTCGGTGTATCCCGCGGCAGTCACGAACCTCCAGCCCTGATCGTGCTGGAATATTACGGCACCTCCAAAAAGAAAGCCCCGACCGTGATAGTCGGCAAAGGCGTCACCTTTGACACCGGCGGCATTTCGCTCAAACCAGGCGCCAAAATGGACGAGATGAAGATGGATATGTCCGGTGCCGCAACAACATTGGCAACGCTGCAAGCCATCTCCAGTCTGAAACTACCCGTCAACGTTATTGGCATCGTTCCTGCGGCAGAAAATATGCCCGGCGGTTCTGCCATCAAGCCGGGAGACATTTTGAAAAGCATGTCCGGCAAAACAATAGAGGTGCTCAATACCGATGCCGAAGGCAGGCTGGTTCTCGCCGATGCGCTGACCTATGCCCAACGCTATAAACCGAAAGAAGTGATCGATCTGGCTACCTTGACAGGAGCCGTGCTCATGGCGCTGGGACACCAGGCCGCCGCCGTGATAGGCAACAACGCAAACATGATCGACCGCCTGAAAAAAGCCGGAGAGGCGACCGGAGAACGAGTGTGGGAACTGCCCTTGTGGGAAGAATTTGAAACAGCCGTTAAAAGTGATATCGCCGATCTCAAAAATATCGCCTCTCCCGGAGTCGGGGCAGGCACCATCACCGGTGCCGCGTTCCTCAAACCTTTCGCTGGCGACCAGCCCTGGACCCATATCGACATCGCCGGCACCGCATGGGGGTACGATAAACCCTATACCACAAAAGGCGCGTCCGGATATGGAGTGCGCCTACTCATCCATTATCTGGAACACCGCTAAACGTCCTCTCCATGACAAATATCATTATCATTTTCATACACCTGTCGGCGGCAGGGGTGGCGCTGGGTAGTCTCATCTATTGCCTGCTGGTCTATCTGCCAGTGGTTGAGAAAAACCAGGGTGAACGGGATGAAAACTCTCCGTCCTATAAAATCCTCGACCTTTTGGCACCTACTACGTTCGCCTGCCTTCTCATCCTCATCGGATCAGGAGTTTATTTTTTGCTGGAAAACTATTCGGCACAGGTTGGCCTCAAACCCGGTTACTACAACCTGTTCGGCATCAAGATGTTTTTCGTGGCGGCAGCATTTTTCGCCAGTATGTATGTGACCTTCTCGTTAAGAATCCAGATCTCGGACCTCGACTTGAATCCGGGCAACAAAAGCCTGGTGTCCAAAAACCTCAAAAAAATGATCGGCTTGAGCCGCATGACCCTGTGGATGCTGGTCATCGCCTTGTTCCTCGGTATCTGGCTTGCCCGCTACTAACCAGCGTGATACCCCATTCTACCCCATGCGGGGCATGAAGTTTAATGAAGAGGATATAACTGGGGCATGAAATCTAATGAATGAACATAACTCGCTGGACTCAACTAGCAATATCGTTTTTCTTCTGACAAATTTCCTCTCGGCTTAACTTCGGAGGGTGAGGGTGTTTGATTAAATCAGTAATTTTAAGTAAAATGCGGTTCAGAATTCTTCTGGAGACCTGAGTATGAACGAAACCACCGGACAAACCCCACCCACGCCAGAACCGGAATCTTTAGACAACAAAGTTGAAGTAGCTGGTGAAAAGATATACGCCCCACAAAACGAACTGCCGTTTCCAGAGCATGAAATTGACCTCAACGAAGTTTTTCCGGAAGAAGAGAGCGACCTCAACGACCTGTTCCCGGATGAAGAAACCCGCATGCTCCTGAAAAAGGTCCAACGCAACAAAAAAGACCTGCACACCATGACCGGTCGCTTTACCGAAGAAGATTGGGGTGGTAATGCCTTGGAAGATGGCCCTGCGGACAGCGAGCCCTCTAGCGGGGACGGCCCTGCGCCAGCGTGACACTGAAGTAAAACACCACCGGAGCTTGTTGCTTCACATTTATTCTCCACTTCCAGTCAAGTAAGGCGCGTAAGGAATCTCTGCATTTTCAAGATTGGCCTGCTTTAAAAGGGGGTCCATAGCGATGAACTGCTTGATATCCTCAGTAAGAGCTTTACCTCCTTCAGCAATTCCTTCGACACTTTGAAGAGGTACTAACAAGCCTAAGGATTTTATACGTACTTCTTTTTCATTAACCGAGCCAACATGTTGGGCCAGTGTCAAATAGCGCTCAAAAAATTTTTGCGCCTCGGCAAGGGTATTCTTCGTCTGGTTGAAATCCAATTTGCGTTTGTGATTCGCTTCAAAATATTCAGCATATTTTGCCCAAACTTCAATCACCTCAATGGAATGATTAAGAGCTAAATAATGTGCAATAAAATCCTCCCGCCCAATTTTTCTCATCATGGGAACGACTTGATGAGTCACCTCGGTCATGGGCAGACCCTCCTGGTATTCACACAGGTAGTTAATCGTATCTATGAGAGAGGTTATTTTAGAGTCGAGATGAAGACCAACAATGGAATGTTTGCGTAAAGACGCGCCATTCTCAAATAATTCCCATATCCCGCCATTGTCTTTAATCTTTAGAGACTGCTTTTCAACGGGCCGAAACAGATCGTAGCAGGCTTTTGAGTTGTCAGCCTGCGCAGGATTCAACAGAAAAGGCGCAATCATCACGATCTGGACGATCATGAAAGTTTTGAGGCGTTTCATAGCTTAAAACCCCAGAATGTTTTTTAAAATAATTGCTTAACAGTATACCTTGCCGGTTATAAAGGGTCAAAATTGGTATGACTACAGGTAGGGCAGGTCCACCCTAAATCCCATCATGGTTTGGAGTTTTGGAATAGTTAAAACCCCCGAATGTGGGATTGACCGCTTAGGCAATTGAGTGCATATTTCAAGTGAACGTAATGAACGTTCGGGGGGAGTTCTACCTCTGAAAAAGGGAAAACTTTATTTATGAAAATAAGTTGTATCGTTTTCGGGATTTTTCTCCTGTTATCCGGGTGCTCCGGGTTACGGCTGGCACAAAATGGTTCCGAAGCAAATAAAATGTATGGCCCCGAGTGTGCCGAATCCGGGAATATAGAGGGAACGCAACCTTACGCAGATTGTGTCTCGCAAATCTGGCAACTGGCCAAAGAATTAGAACATGCCAGACAGCAAGTAAAGGGGATGCTTCTCTTGATCAGGGAAAAAGAGCGCCAGGACCCTGGCAAAATCTAACCCTCCTTAAACCCCCTGCCTTCTACCCGCATACTATTTCAACTTATCATTTCACCCGGTTGAAGGTCATTTCCACAACCATATCTTGTTTACCCCCCGCGAAACTGGTCCATGTCTGGGTCATCTTGTCAGCACCTTCAAACTGGATGGCGGTCGCATGAATATGCTTCTCATTGGCAACATCAACGTCACTGTCAGAGGCAAGGTCCGTCGTCAATTTGTTGTTTTCCATTGCCGCAAGAACCAGTTTAGGCTGGTTATGTTCAGCCCAATAATGGGTCATGGTTAATTTTCCATTTTTGTTGTCATGGTAAACCGACACCATCTCATGCGGTGCGCCTTCATGAGTTGTTTCGATCAAGGCACTACCGTAGGAAGTCAGTTTATAGCTGGCCTTCATCTTCATGGTTTTCTGTCCCATTTGCATAGAGCCTTCCCAGTTGCCTACCAGCTGTTTCATCCGTTCGAATGCTTTCGATCCGACGTAGGGTTTGTGTCCTTGGTCTGCAACGGCGGAAAAGGTTGCCCCAAACAGAAAATAGAACATCGCTATAAACAAGGTCTTCTTCATCTTGAATTTCTCCACATCCAGAGTTTTGAGTTTTTTGAATTTTTTGAAATTATTGCCAAGCTTATCATTTATCGATAGAGGGAAGAGAGTAAAAACGTTTTAAGCCGAGAAAACCTTTTGCTTGCTAAAGAGAGTTATTGCTCATTGGCCCCTTATTATCGCGATGTTTTAAAGGTTTCCAGAAAAAGGAGGAAACCACCAGTACAAGGAAACCCACAGACAGGTAAGGCACGAATGTGGGATCAAAATCTTCCAGATAGATAATCCGGTTGAGCCAACTTGTTATGAAGGAACCCTCATAGACCGGGCTTTGTCGTAACGTTTCTTCCCAGATGGTCAGGGGGCAGGGGACTTTCAGGACCATCAGCAGGGCGACCCCCGCCAGGGCACTGGCGTGGATGATGCGGAACAGGCGGAAGTTGTAAACCAACCCGATCGGGAACCCGAAAATGATAAACAGAATAATGAGGAAATGAAGACAAAGAACAAGTTCGACCATAGAACCCAAAATATACGATAAGTGGGGTAAGTAGAAGATTTTTCCTCCCCCTGCGTGATGTCCTCTTCATTAACCTTCATGCCCCAGAGGGGTAACAAGGGGGATTGAGGGGGTTAGTTTGTCATCCTGAGTCTCTCGAAGGATCGCCTTCCGCTCTCCCCACCTCCTTGCCTTACCCCCGCCGAACAGT
>JAPKCW010000285.1:0-2189 GCA_028822815.1 Nitrospinaceae bacterium
CACCACCAGTTCGTAACCGGCTTCCACTTTTTGCACCACTATCGGTTGCAGAACGCCGTTGCCACGAATGGATGTTACCAGTTCTTCAAGTTTGTCATCATCAAAATATTTTCTGGGTTGAAAGCGATTGGGGGAGATTTCATCGATCAGCAATTCCGTGTTTTGCGCCGGTCCGTTTTCGTGAGATTCGGGAACTCCCATTTCAAAATCCGGAATTAATGCATTGATGCCTTTACCCAATGCTTTTCGATTCATACCCCAGAGCCTTTTAGTGAAGTTCGTTCATCGAGTTTAGACCGGGAAATAATTTCTTTGGCCAGCTCCACATAAGAATCCGCGCCGCGTGAAAGCCCTGCATAAAGCACAATAGGTTTTCCATGGCTGGGGGCTTCACTCAATCGCACATTTCTTGGGATGATTGTTTTTAGCAGAAAATCGCTGAAATATTTTTGCACCTGGTCCTTTACCTGCGCCGCCAAGAGGGTTCTGCTATCGAACATGGTCAATAAAATACCCTCTACTTTTAAATCCGGGTTGATGGATTTTTTTATCAGCTTTAAAGTTTTCAGCAAATGGCTCAACCCCTGAAGAGCATAGTATTCACATTGCATAGGAATTAAAACTGAGTTGGAAACGGCCAAGGCATTCAGGGTCAAAAGACCTAGTGAAGGGGGACAGTCTATGATTACAAACTCAAACTCCTCACGTACTCCGTTGAGCGCGGACTTTAAAACTTTTTCTCGCGACTCTTTCGATACCAGTTCGATTTCAGCGCCAGTAAGGTCTACCCGGGACGGAATGATTTTAAGCGTTTCAATTTCCGTACAACAAATGACTTCCTCCTGGCTCGCATCCCCCAGCAAAAGCTCATAAATCCCGCGCGAATCGGCCTCGATACCCAGTCCGCTGGAGGCATTGGCCTGGGGGTCCATATCAATCAATAACACTTTTTTGCCCGAAAGGGCTATCGAAGCCGAGAGGTTTATTGCTGTGGTGGTTTTCCCCACCCCGCCTTTTTGATTTGCAACGCTTATGATTTTGCCCATAAAGCCCTCAGGAACAGTGCGGCAACTATGCTAAAAGTACCACAAATTCAATTCCCTGCCAATATCTAAATGGGTTATTAATGAATTGTTTCACGTGAAACACCGCTCGGCGCGGGGCCAACTGGCAATAACCCGATCCTGCGAACAAAGAGTTGTCTCGGCCCAATCCAGTTATTCCCTGCTGGGTCCAGCGAGTTATGTTCATTCATTAGCCTTCATGCCCCGGATGGGGTATCACGCTAGTGCCAGCGCTCTTCGCTGTTTCACGTGGAACATTTTTCAAAAACCAAAAGATTTGAGACCACCCCATGATAGCTGGTTATAGAAACCTCTTTTTGCAATAAAAACCCTGGATTGAATGTCGTTTGGTTCTCCCCCGGAGGCTTTTTTAGCACAACCCTCCCTCCTGAAGGCAAAAACTCTTCACTCAAACTCAGGCATTCCTGTGCCCCTGATACAGCTCGAAAAACCACAACATCGAATTGGCCTGCCTGATTACCAGATATATCGTCTGCCCTGGCATTAAACACCGTCACCTGCTCCATTTCAAGATCCCGCACCACTGTTTCCAGAAAACTACATCGTTTGCGCTGGCTCTCCACCAAAGCCAGTTGCAATTGCGGAAAAATAATTTTTAATACTATTCCGGGGAAACCAGCACCACTGCCTATGTCCATCACTCGGAAACCGGGTTCGATGGCCCTGCAATACTGGAGGGAATCAAACACATGTTTTTTAAGGATCTCTTCGGGGTCTTTTTCTGCGGTGAGGTTAATTTTCTGGTTCCACTTCAGCAAGAGTTGCAGGTATTGCCTGATCTGGGACACAACTCGCGAAGTTTCAATATCCAGGCCCAGCCTGGTCTCCTGCAAAATTTGTAAAATGGTCTCTTGCATGGGGGGTGGGGTTCAGGAGACAAGAACTTTTTTAAATTCCCGGGCAAGGGCAGGAACCACCTTGAGAACATCCCCGACTATACCATAATCAGCAACCGAAAAAATGGGGGCATTGGGGTCCGTGTTGATAGCCACTATACAACGGGACGAAGACATTCCGGCCATATGTTGTACCGAACCAGAAATCCCGCAGGCAATATAAAGATCCGGGGAAACGGTCCTGCCGGTCTGGCCCACCTGGTTGGAA
>JAPKCW010000286.1:0-2175 GCA_028822815.1 Nitrospinaceae bacterium
CCGGCTTCCCGGACAGGGTCCACCCCGCGGACCACTACTCCTGCAGCATTGCCCCCATAAGTCAGCATCACCTGATTCAGGATAAATGGAGCGGCGGCATTCACGCCTTCCGCTTTTATTACTTTTTCAATAATAGCTTCGTAATCCTCCATGCCGGTCCGAGTGATATTGGTGACCACAACATGGCTGTTGGTTCCCAGAATTTTATCTCGCAAGTCCTTGCTGAATCCTGACATAACGGCAATAACCACGATCAGTGCCATGACACCCAAGGCAACCCCACCCACAGAAATCCAGGTGTTGAGTGAAATGAATTTCTGCGACCGTTTGGCCTTGAGATGGCGAAGGCTGATGAAGAGTTCGTAGGACATATCAGGAACGAATCAATAAATGGCCGGTTTGTTTCCCGAATCAGGATTCTTTTTTCAATTGCGGGAAAAGAATAACATCTCTTATGGATGAGCTATTGGTCAACAACATGACCAATCTGTCAATCCCGATGCCTTCCCCAGCGGTGGGTGGCATGCCATATTCCAAAGCGCGGATAAAGTCGTGATCCATCCAGTGGGCTTCTTCATCACCCGCCTGGCGTTCAGCAACTTGCTCTTCAAATCTTTGTTTCTGGTCTATCGGGTCGTTCAACTCGGTATATGCATTAGCAATTTCTTTTCTGCCAATGAATAGTTCAAACCTCTCCACCAGACGAGGGTCGTCTTCCTTTTTCTTGGAGAGCGGTGAGAGCTCCATAGGATAATCGGTAATGAAAATAGGTTGCACCAGCTGGGGTTCGACAAAGTGGTCAAACAGTTTAGCCATGATTTTCACATGATTATCCCTCTTTTCGATAGAGACTTTATTCTCCAAAGCAAACGCGACCACTTTTTGCGGGTCGTCCAGAATCTCCTCAGCAACTTTACCGATTTCTATCAGCGATTGGCGGAATGTACACCGCTTGAACGGTTGGGAAAAGTCTATTGTCTCCTCCCTGGTTTCTCCTCCGGCAAAGGAAGTGTAAGGAAACTGGCAATTGTTTCCGGGGAATACCCGGTTGCAAATATATCGGAACAAATCTTCCGTCAAATCCATCAAGTCATTGTAATCGGCGTAAGCAGTATAAAACTCCACCATGGTGAACTCGGGGTTATGTTCGGTGGAGATTCCCTCATTTCTAAAACTCCGGTTGATCTCATAGACCCTTTCAATGCCGCCCACCACCAGCCTTTTCAAATAAAGTTCTGGAGCAACACGTAGATACAGTTCCATATCCAGCGCATTGTGGTGGGTCTTGAAGGGTTTCGCGGTGGCACCTCCGGGTATCGAATGCATCATCGGGGTTTCCACCTCAAGGTACTGGCGTTCATTCAGATAATCCCGCAACGCCTGGATGATCTGGCTTCTGGCGATGAAAACTTTTTTCACATCCGGATTGACAATCAGATCCACATAACGTTGCCGGTAACGAAGCTCCACATCTTTAAGCCCGTGCCATTTTTCAGGTAGCGGAAGAAGCGACTTGGAAAGCAAAGTCACCTTGCCGGCAAACAAGGTCAACTCACCGGTTTTGGTTTTCGAAATTCGGCCCTCGACACCAATGATATCGCCGATATCAAATTTGCCGAATATTTCGTAGGCAGATTCACCCAGCGAATTCTTGTTGATAAAAACCTGAATATCTCCGGAAGCGTCCTTGATATTCACAAAGGTGGTTTTGCCGTGCTTGCGCCGGCTCATCATGCGCCCAGCAGTTATATACTGCGAGTTTTTCTCATCCAATTCTTCTTTGGACATCTCAGAATACTTTTCAAACAAGGCGGAAAGGGCAGTGTTAACGTGAAACCGGTTGATGTATGGAGAAATCCCCATCCCCCGAAATTCATCGAGTTTTTCGCGTCTGAGTTTAACCAGTCGTCCTAAATCTTCCATGCGGTGTCAATTCTGTTACTTAGTTGGAGAAGCTCTGGGAAACCCAGGGCGGTGAGCCCGGAAACTATCCGGGCATTATTGGCCGACGAGCCGCCGCCAGCGTGATACCCCATGCAGGGCATGAAGTTTAATGAAGAGCATAACTCGCTGGACCCAACTAGCAATAGCTTTTTGAGCCAAGATAACTCTTTGCTCGCAGATGTGATATTTAACCGTAGCCTTGTTGTTACCGGGCGAACTCCGTATATCGGG
>JAPKCW010000287.1:0-2170 GCA_028822815.1 Nitrospinaceae bacterium
CCCCCGAGTTTGCTCTCCACATAAACCCGGCCACGCATAATCGTCATAAACTTTTTGACAACGGTCAACCCAACACCAACACCATCTATACAGTTTTTGACATGGTTCTCAAGCCGATAAAGCGGATCAAATATTTTTTCATGTTTATCTTGCGGTATCCCGCCCCCTGTATCTCGAATGGCAACGCAAACTTTTTCGGGGTCACCTTCGGTCAGGCTCAAGACGACCTCGCCCCCCTCCTTATTATATTTAATAGCATTATCCAATACGTTCAAGAATACCTGTTTTATTTTACCAGGGTCCCCATTCACAAAAATATCACGGTTTTTATCGATCAAATTATCAAAGCTGACACATTCGCCTTCCGCCAAATCAGACATCGAGGTAATTGCCTCGCTTATAATTGCATCTAGAGAAACCTTCTGGGAAACACATTTCAACTCACCCGAATCAATTTTATTAATCTCCAAAACCTGATCAACAAGGTTCAACAGGTGCTTCCCTGCTTTCTTTATTTCATCAACGCTCTCACTTTGTTCTTCATTCAAAGGATCTCTTTCACGCATACTCAATAATTCAGAAAATCCGATTATGGCATTTAAGGGTGTGTGAAGCTCATGGCTCATTCGCCCCAAAAATTGGGACTTTGCCAGACTCTCTTGCTGGGCACTTTCCAGGTTCAGAACTGCTCTTTTTAAATCTGTAACCAGGCATTCATTCGTCTTAATCGTTTGGATTAGCTTTAGATGCGTCCCAACCCGTGCCAAAACCTCTTCGTCCCTGAAAGGCTTGGTAATATAATCGGCACCACCGGATTTAAATGCATCAACCACATCCTCAGTCTCAGCTTTCCCGGTCACAAAAATAATTGGAGTATTTTCAAAAACCGTGTCTTCCTTCAACTTCCGGCAAGTCTCAAATCCGTCCATTCCCGGCATCATTACGTCCATAAGAATCAGGTCGGGTTTGATTTTAGGCGCTATTTTTAATGCCACCTCGCCACTCGGGGCCATGGAAATGGAATAACCCTCCACTTCAAGGGTTTTACGTAGCACATCAACGTTCCCCGGAATATCATCCACGATTAAGATTGTAGTCTCGTTTTCCACTTATTTTTCACCGAGTATTTTGAGGTTAGCAAAGCATGACTGTCTCAATAATGTATTAGATGTGAAAATCTCCCCCAGGGTCCTAAATTTGGGGACAAACTCCCTTCAATCGTTCCCGGCCTTATCCCTACCACGGATATTCAACCATTCCTTCGCCAGACTTTCAGCTTGCGCGATTTCTTCAGGTGTCATTCTTTTTTTGAGAAAGCCCTTATTGCTCACCGCGCCCGGATCGCCTTTTCCCGCTATGTTGAACCACATGCATGCTTTCACAAAATCCCGCCGAACCCCAACGCCAGTCATATACATCACGCCAATATTATTGGGAGCATCCTTATTTCCTGCTTCCGCCGCTTTCCGGTACCATTTCATCGCTTCTTCATAGTTCCGGGCAACACCTTCCCCCTCTTCATACATCACTCCCAGGTTATTCTGCGCATCCGCATACCCCTGTTCAGCGGAAAGCCGGTAATATTTTACCGCTTCTTCGGAACTTTGCGGAACGCCTTCTCCAAAATCATACATAATTGCCAAAGCATATTGCCCGCGAGGATCATTTTGCCCGGCAAGAATTTCAAATTCCTTCACCGCGGTCGAGTACTCTCCCCGATCAAAAGCGTCTCGTCCTTCCTGATAATCTGCGAACGATGGCATTGCCCACATCAACACCAATACTAATATTACTTGTTTCATAACGCGAATGGCCTTCTCCTTTCTTTTCAGTCCCTAATTCAGGTTTTTCCTGAAAAATAATTCAAAAAGAATTTTCCCAGATTATGCCAAACGATACAATGCCATACAATTTCAAATAAAAACATGAATAACACTGATCCAAAGGTAATAAGGTACTCAGGTTGATTTTATCGTCATAAAATGGGAGTATCCGATTCAAAGACAGGACCTGACACCACCAATAATTTGGGCAATTCAAAATGAATGATAATGTTAAAATGATTTTTGGAGGTACAGTCAAAGAGTATATGACTTCTCCTGTTCTCTCTGTTGACTCTGAATTTTGATTTTTTTAATTCACCTGCTTTGGGACCAGGGATGGATAGCAT
>JAPKCW010000288.1:0-2163 GCA_028822815.1 Nitrospinaceae bacterium
CAAAAAAATACCTGTCAAAAATTTATGATCCATTTTTTACCACCAAAGAGCAGGGGCAGGGAACCGGCTTGGGACTGAACATCGTCCATCAACTGGTGTTGAAATACGAAGGAACGATTGACGTCTCTACCCGGGAGGGAAAAGGAACTACGTTCTCCCTAACCTTCCCCGCCACCGGCGAGCCGCCTGTGGCAACTAGCAATGGCTAGAATGAGCCGAGATGAATTGTTGGCAGTAAAAAGCTATTGCTAGTTGGGTCCAGCGAGTTATGCTTATTATTTGCCTTTACCCTTTCAGGGCATGAAGGTTGATGAAGAGGACATCACGCATGCCCCGGATGGGGTATCACGCTGGCGCCTAGTGGATGGTTAGTTTTTTGTATTTGGACCGGCGGTTTTCTTCTTTGCCGCCCAACTCCAGTTTGCGTTTTTCCTGATATTCTTCAAAGTTTCCTTCGAACCATCTTACTTTGCTGTTTCCTTCAAAAACCAGAAGGTGTGTGCAGATGCGATCCAGGAAAAATCGGTCATGACTGATAACCAGGACGCACCCGCTGAAATCGAGAATGGCGTTTTCGAGGTTGCGCAGGGTGGTCACATCCAAGTCGTTTGTGGGCTCGTCCAGAAGCAGGACATTGCCACCCCTTCTGAGCAATTTTGCCAAGTGAACCCGGTTGCGTTCTCCGCCGGAAAGTTCTCCTACCTTTTTCTGTTGATCAGGACCTTTGAAATTGAACCGTCCGACATAGGCTCTGGAATTGATTGTCTTTCCCGCGATTTCTATATGCTCGGTGCCGCCGGTGATTTCCTCGAACACGGAGTTTTCTGCGATCAGATCTTGACGGTCTTGGTCAACGTAGGAAAGTTTTACGGTGGAACCCAGCTTGAGGGTTCCCAAATCGGGCTGTTCTTCATCGGCGATCATACGAAACAAAGTGGTTTTCCCGGCGCCATTGGGGCCGATCAACCCGACCACCGCCCCACGAGGCACAGAGAAAGTAAGATCCTTGATGATAGGTTCTCCTTCCTGATAGCCCTTGCTAAGGGAGTCAACCTCAATAACCTGTTCGCCCAGTTGGGGGCCGGGAGCGATCTGGATTTCAAGCGAGTTGTCTTCCATGTCTATTTTGCGCGCGGAAAGTTTTTCGTATTCGTTGACCCGGCCTTTATTGTGTTTGCGTCGTGCGCCGGGAGTTTCCCTCAACCACTGCAATTCTTTTTGCAGACGTTTTTGCAAGGTGGAAGCGGATTTTTCTCTTTTTCTCAGGATTTCGGCTTTTTGTTCCAACCAGGAACTGTAGTTGCCTTCGAACGGTCGGCCTTTGCCCTTTTCCAGTTCAAGTATCCATTTAGTTATGTTGTCGAGAAAATACCGATCATGGGTGGAAACGATGACATTGCCGAGATAACTAGAGAGAGTGTCTTCCAGCCATTGCACGGTTTCGGCATCAAGATGGTTGGTGGGTTCGTCCAGAAGAAGCATATCGGGTTTTTGCAGGAGCAGTTTGCAAAGGGCTACTCGCCTGGCTTCGCCTCCAGACAGGGTGCCCGCTTTCTGGTCATCGGCAGGAAGCACGAGGGCATCCATCGCCACTTCCACTTGCCGGTCCAGCTCCCATCCATCGGAAGCATCAATTTGATCCTGAAGCCGGCCCATTTTTTCCATGGCTTTTTCCATTTCCTCATCCGACATGGGTTCGGCCATTTTCGCACTGACTTCGTTGAACTCTTCAATCATTTTTTTAAGGTCCGCAAAGGCCTGTTCTACATTTTCCCGGACGGTTTTCTCGTTGTCCAAAGCGGGCTCTTGGGGCAGGAACCCAATTGTGGTTCCCTTTAGAGGTGCGGCGCGTCCGTCAAATTCCTGGTCGGCGCCAGCCATAATTTTGAGCAGGGTGGATTTGCCCGAACCATTTTCTCCAACGATTCCAATTTTCGCGCCATGATAAAAACAAAGGTTGATCCCACTCAGCACCTCATTACGTCCATAACGTTTGATCAGGTCCTGCATGGTGAAAATATATTCTCCAGCCATAATACCTCTCTCCACTAGGCGTGGGGCCACCAGCGTGATACCCCATCCGGGGCATGCGTGATGTCCTCTTCATCAACCTTCATGCCCTGAAAGGGTAAAGGCAAATGATGAGCATAACTCGCTGGACCC
>JAPKCW010000067.1:0-10108 GCA_028822815.1 Nitrospinaceae bacterium
GTTCAGTTCTTTTGAAATGCGTTGAAAATCTCTAATGCGAACATCAAAAGTCTTGACTTCTTCAAAGCGGACATCCATTGCATCTAGCTTCCTTAACGCATCGGGCACCTGGCCGCTAATGCTGTCAAAAACCCTTTTCTTTTCTTCCAACTCCCCCGATTTCCTCTCAAAATACTCCACCAGCAATTGCAGGTTCTTGCGCTCATGAGAAGCGAGCTTAACAAGCTCTTTAAATTCTTTGGGGTCAAAGCCTCCTCCGGCTTTGTCTGACGATATGGGATGGTTCTCAGGTTTGAAATCTTTGGCCATAACAGAAGTCCTGTCTTAAAGGGATCAATTTTTGGCACAGGGCCAGTGCCCAAGATACCATAAGTCGCTATCTTTTTATATACTTATGGGAATTTAAAGTCAAGCACCACCAGGCGCCAGCGTGACGCTGGGCCCAGTTTGCAATAGCTCTGTTGGCTGGCAAAAAGTTTTTCGGCTCAACTAGCCATTGCTATCTGCCCCCGGTGGCTCACCGGCGCCAGCATGATGCTGGACTCAACTTGCAATAGCTCTATTTGCTGACAAGGATTATCTCGACTCAATAAGATACTCAGCGATTTGGACGGCATTGAGTGCCGCCCCTTTGCGCAAATTGTCGGACACCACCCAGAAGTTGACGGCATTTTCACAGGAAATATCGTCACGAATCCGGCCCACAAACACTTCATCTTTGCCAGCACCATCAATAGCCAATGGATATTCGTTGCTTTCAGGATTATCTGTCACGCAGATTCCATCCATACCGGACAAAAGTTCCCTGACCCCCTGAGCATTGATGGGTCTAAAGGTTTCCACGTTAATGGATTCAGAATGGGAATAAAAGACGGGTACTCGAACCGTGGTGGGCGAAATCATAATTGACGGGTCACCTAAAATCTTTCGCGTCTCATTAACCATCTTCATCTCTTCCTTTGTATATCCACTATCAAGAAAATTATCTATATGTGGGATACAGTTAAATGCAATTTGATGAGGATATACATTAGGTTCTGTGATTTTTCCGGCCAGAAGGTTTTTGGTCTGGTTTTGCAGCTCTTCGATGGCCCTTTGACCGGAGCCGGAAACAGACTGGTAAGTGGAAACCACAACCCGCTTTATTTTATACTTGTCATGGATCGGCTTAAGCACCACCACCATCTGAATGGTTGAGCAATTGGGATTGGCAATGATACCCGGTTCATCCCCGATAGCGTCCGGGTTCACCTCCGGCACTACCAGCGGGATATCCGGTTCCATACGAAACGCACTGCTGTTATCAATTACAATACAACCCGATTTCACTGCAGAGGGAGCAAACTGGTGACTCACACCCGCTCCTGCCGAAAAAAGGGCAATATCCACCCCTTCAAATGAATTTTCTTTTAGCTCCTCAACAGCTAGGGAGTTTCCATTAAATGGCAGGGCTTGTCCCACCGACCTTGCCGATGCTAAAGCTTTCAGGTTGGCAACAGGAAAATTCCGCTCCTCAAGGATTTCCAGCATTTTTCTTCCCACCGCACCGGTGGCACCAGCTACCGCAATATTATATTGATCCTTCTTAACCATTCTTCTTTTTCTCCAATTCTTCCGCTACCAGATCGCCCATTGTCTGAGTACCCACCTCTTTCATGCCAGGAGACATGATGTCACGGGTGCGGACTCCTTTTTCCAATACAGATTCAACCGCTGATTCGATCCACGTATTCGGTTCCTCACGGTCCAAGGAATATTTGAACATCATGCCCACGGACAATATTGTCGCCAGGGGGTTTGCCAATTTCTGCCCGGCAATATCCGGTGCACTGCCATGAATAGGTTCATACATGGCATGTTTTTCCCCAAGGCTTGCTGAGGGCAACATACCAATTGATCCCGTAAGCATGGATGCCTCATCACTTAAAATATCTCCGAACATATTGGTCGTCACAATCACATCAAATTGTTTGGGATTTCTCACCAATTGCATGGCGCAGTTATCCACATACATATGCGAAAGCTCCACATCCGAATAACTGGAATGCAGGTTAGTCACCACCTCACGCCAGAAACCGGTCGCCTCCAGAACATTGGCCTTATCCACTGAGCAAACAGATTTGTTGCGCTTGCGAGCCACATCGAAAGCAATGCGAGCAATGCGTTCGATTTCCGGCTCGGTATAAACCAACGTGTTGAATCCCCTGCGGGTTCCATCTGCAAGCGTATCAACCCCACGTGGCTCGCCGAAATATATTCCACCGGTCAATTCCCGTACAACAAGAAGATCCAACCCTTCGACAACTTCACGCTTCAGGGTAGAAGAATCAACCAAAGCCGGGAAAATATGGACCGGGCGAAGATTCGCATAAAGCCCCAAGCTGGACCTTAGGCCCAACAAGGCCCGTTCTGGTCTCAGGGAAAAGTCAATATTCTCCCATTTGGGTCCGCCGACCGCGCCTAACAAAATGGCATCGGCATTTCGGGCCGTCTCCATGGATGCTTCTGGTAAAGGGTGCCCGGTCGCCTCATAGGCGGTCCCGCCAACGGGCGCCTCACTGATGCTTATCTTTAAACCCAGTTTGGACTCTATAATCTTGAGAATTTTGAGGGCTTCCTGAACTACTTCCGGCCCAATTCCATCACCGGGAAGTACCGCAATATTGAAATCTGTTTTCATAGAATAATTTAATTCTCCCTCTCTTAATTAAGACCTGTCCCGTTCTTAAAATAGATTTTTGCAAGTATATCGGCATTAAATCCGTTGTAAATATATATTTTTACATTATCATAATCGCCGACGGTGAAAACTTGAATAACCTTTGGAAACCGCCCAGCTTATGATTAATGGCAAAAAAGTCTGTGTTGTCATGCCTGCCTACAACGCCGAAAAAACCCTCAAAAAAACTTACGACGAAATCCCCAAGGGCATTGTGGACGATGTCATTCTCACCGACGATGCCAGTCAGGATGAAACGGTAAAATTGTCCCAGGAGTTAAACATCAAAACCTTTGTGCATACTGAAAACAAAGGCTATGGAGGCAACCAGAAAACCTGTTACCAGGCGGCTCTTAAAAGTGGAGCCGACATTGTTATCATGTTGCACCCAGACTATCAATATAACCCCAAGCTCATCACAGCTATGGCATCCATGATTGCGGAAGGGGTTTTTGATACGGTGATAGGAACGAGGATTCTTGGCAACAAAGCTATGATGGGGGGAATGCCGCTTTACAAATACATTTCGAACCGTGTTTTAACTCTGGCCGAGAACCTGATTATCCAGCAAAAACTTTCTGAGTACCACACTGGCTATCGGGCCTTCAGCCGAAAAGTTCTGGAAACTATCCCGCTACTGGAAAACTCAGACGATTTTGTCTTCGACAACCAGATGCTTTGCCAGACCCTGTATTTTGGCTTTGATGTCGGGGAAGTGTCCTGCCCTGCCCTGTATTTCCCGGATGCCTCATCCATTAGTTTCAGCCGTAGTGTGACTTATGGAATGGGAGTGATGGAAACCGCTCTGAAATATGCCTGCGCCAAACGGGGGATGGGCCATTTCAAAATCTTCAATCCAAACGGGAAAAAATTAGAAGCCTAAACAATTTCTATCCCCTAATACTCCACCTTTATAAGGCAGAGACCTTCGGGCGGGGCGGTGGGGCCTGCTTGCCTGCGGTTGCGGGCTTCGAGAATGGTTTTCACTTGTTTTGCAGGGAACTTTTTTTTGCCTACATAAACCAAGGTTCCTACAAAATTACGCACCATATGCTTTAAAAATCCCTTGCCTTCAAATTCGAATTGCAGGAAACCATTCTGTTTAAAAAGTTCAACACGGTCCATCGTCCTTATAGGGGATTTCGCATTGCAGTTTCCGGCGCGGAAAGAGGTGAAGTCGTGCTCCCCTTTAAGATATTTCGCGGCTCTTCGCATAGCCGCAAAATCCAACTTATGGGGAATGAACCAGGAGCGGCGGAAACTAAGCGCAGAGGGGAAATCTCGGTTCAATATGGTGTAACGATAAAGTTTGCGCTTGGCAGAACCCCGGGCATTGAACGCCATAGGGACTTTGCGCACTTCTTTAACGGTAATATCATGGGGGAAAATGCTGTTTAAAGCCAGCTGGAATTCACCTGTCGACATTTTGGATTCGGTAACAAAATGGGCCGGCATTCCTTCGGCATGCACACCAGCATCGGTTCGGCCGGAACTTAAAACAGTTGTTTTGGTGTTGGTGATTCGGCTCAGAGCTTTTTCCACCACTTCCTGAATGGCCAGACCATTTTTTTGCACCTGCCAGCCATGGTAGGCAGTGCCTTCATACTCTAATATGAGAAGGTATTTTTTTTTCATTCCGCTCTGTGCACAAAAATGAAAAACGCGTTGGAACCTTCCAACGCGTGTTTTCCTCTTTTTTTTGGGCCCGTCCTTCACACTGCTCGGGACCCGTTCACATTTATATGCGAACTCCGAATTTTGTTCTGCTCAACTTTTTAGGTGGGCTATCTGCTTCTATAAGGACCTCCTTTTTAAGGTTGGTCTCAAATCCCTTACAACGACAATATAGTCCCCCAGCCCGGTTTCGCAACATTTAGTGAAAAAAAATTAATCAAGTAAACTTAATTAGTTATAAAAGAATACTCTGGAAAAGGGTTTGACTGTTGTCAAAAGCAAATCATCCTGCGTCCGGGTGATTCCTACATAAATCATGTTCCGGCTCTCCTCCCTTCTAATGGGATAGTTCTTCTCATCAGGTTCTATCAAAGCGACAGAATCGAATTCCAGACCTTTGACTTGGTGGATATTTGTCACCATGATACCGGGCTCAAAAGAAAACTGATCGCGGTGCCCCAGGCGAACTTCTCCGGGCAGATACTCTTTCAGCTCTTCCTTTAATTCCATTGCCTGTTTCGGATAGCGGCAAATGAGCGCGATAAGTTTATAAGGGTCGGCCTTAACCAAGCTATGTGTCCAATCCACCAGTTTTTCCAGTAGACTTTCCCTATCTTCTGCCTTGTGCCATTCCGGGTCAGGGCCCGCCCTGCCCTCAACCTTTTTCGGGTCTCCCGCCACTTTATGCGCCAAAGTCATAATGGGAGCTGTGCAACGAAAAGATACCTCGAGACGGATAATGGAATCTTCTTCCATCCCAAGGTTTTCCACCACCTTATTCCAACCAATAAACTTTCTCGCTGACAGAATCTTTTGGGCCACATCACCAACAATGGTTATCTGGCGCTTGTCGCTGACCGCAGACATCATGATGGCAAATTCAACCGGACCAAAATCCTGAGCCTCATCAATCACCAGATGATCCAGAGAAGTCACGCCCCCTGTCCCATCAGGTAGTCCCCCATTTTTAAGCTGGATGAGACGTAGAACCAGGGACATGTCAAAATAATCCAAGTTATTCTTCGCCCGGTTTTTTTCCGTCAGCCTTTTCAGGTAGTCCAGATGAGAATCAAGCTTGGGATTAGGGGGAAGATAGCCTTTCAGATGCCCGGAGTCATGCAACAGATTGTAAACATCCTGAACATAATCTTCCATGTCAAAGCTTTTACGCTTCAGGAACGCCAGGCATTGATCCTTGTCATATTTCGGCAGGCTGGACTCTTTGACGTCATGCGCGAAATCTTTGAGGCGGGGCAATACGGCAGTATTATTAGTCTTCGTCCATGACTTTAAAAGTCCGGGCCACTTTTTAAATATCTCCTTCACTTGTGCATCCAAAGCGCAATTTTGTTTTTCCACCCAACCTTCAAGGGCCTTCAGAATTTCTTCGGAAAACTTTATTTCCTCAACAAATGAGGGAACATTGAGGAACTTAAAAAAAGGGCGCCCGCGAACCGCTTTGCGGATAATGGACAATGCCCAACCATTGAACGTTGAGGTTTCCACTCCCTCGATACCCATCGAGGGCAAGGTAGCGCAAACATAAATCTGCAAGGATTTGTTCATGACCACCACCCGGGTATTTTTCGCCTGGGCAAATGAATTTTCTTCATGCAGGAGCCAGGCCAGCCGATGTAAAGCGACAGTGGTTTTACCGGACCCCGCTGACCCCTGAATAATGACAGGGCGCTCAGGATTGCTGGTAATCAGTTCAAACTGATCCTTGGTGATTAAGGAAAGAATATTCGGCAGGCGTTTTTCTTTTGACCCCATGCCTCTGGAACGGTGCGCGACGATTTCATCCTCAACATCGAGTTTTCCCCAGCCCGCTTCGTTTCTGCGAAACATGCCTTCGGGAGCATCGATCTGCACCAACTGACCATTTTCAATCTGGTAAGACCGGCGTAATTGAATGTATCCGGCCCGCTCCCTTTCGTTGATGACCTCGTAAAACTCTTCTTCCTGCTTGTAATTGAAATACAACCCTGCAATAGGACCGTTTCGCCAGTCCACAATACCCGCTTCGATATTGCTTTTTTTACCGATCAGGAAAGACACTTCACTGCCGTCTTCCTCCTTCGTGCAAACCCTGCCGAAATAAGGTTCCTGAATCAGCTCATACAGGGCCTTGTCGCTATTTTTGCGGATATCTAAAATATGGTGGGCCACGGCCTCATCTGAGACCAGAGGTTGCCTTTCTTCATGGTTCCATTCATTGACTACCTGACGAGTCAACTCGCGGGCCGCTGCGTTAGCACTGATTTTCGCCGCCTGGACCTGAGGAAGCTGCTGGCATAACGACTGCAACGTGCTTTCGAGAAGCCGCTCTTCCTCTGCAATAAATTGTTTGTCTTCTTCCGTCAACAACATGGTCTGCCTTCCCAAAATTCAAAACCCACTGCATGACTGCATGCATGATGGCTAAACTTGTTAAGATAAATGAGACAAACCTCGGGGGTCAACCTAAAACCACCAAATCGTGCAAGAAATATCTGACTCACCCAAGGTTTTCTGCCGGATGACGCAAGAAAACCTTTAAAACGTAAGGTTTTTACTTTATGATGATTCCTCTAAACCCAACAATATTTAAGTCCCTTATAGGAAATATTTTAGGAGTTTTGCATGAAAACTTATGAGGATCTGGTAGGAGATGGCGGATCCGACATTGTCGGTCAGGTAGCCCAATTAGGGGAAAAACTCCGATTTCGTCTCGATAAAATTAAATACAAAATCGCTCTTATGAGCGGTAAAGGCGGTGTCGGCAAAAGTTCCATCACGGCCAACATTGCTTCCTGCCTTGCCGACCGGGGCAATCGGGTCGGAATTCTTGATGCCGACCTGAACGGACCCAGCATCGGCCATCTTTTAGGGGTCGGTAACGACGTAAAACTTGATATGAAAGAGGATGGCCTGGAACCGGGTATTGGTTATCAGGGAATCCGCATCATGTCGATGGATATGCTTTTGAAAACCGCCGACACACCGGTGATGTGGACCGATGCAGACGACGCCACGGCGTCCTGGGTCAGCATCATGGAGTCCACCGCCACCCGCGAACTAATGGCAGATACCAACTGGGGCGAACTGGACTACCTTCTCATCGACATGCCACCGGGAAGTGACCGCATTGACAACATCCGATCCTTGATCCCGGAACTGGCAGGAGTGGTTGAGATCACCATCCCGTCACCACTTTCCCAGCATATTGTGACCAAATCGATCACCAAGAACAATAAAATGGGAGTGCCCATTATCGGGTTGATCGAGAACATGGCAACCTACGTCTGCCCGCATTGCGATAAAGAAGGCAAATTGTTTGAAGGGGAAGACGTGCACAAACTAACCGAAAGAAAAGAGATTCCCTATATCGGAAAGATTCCGTTTGACACCCGTGTGTCGCAGACCAGCCAATCGGGAAGCCTTTTTTATTCAACCTTTAAAGATTCTGTCACCGGCAAAGCCATTGCGGAAGCCGTAGACAATATTCAAAGCTTTATCACCAAATAATTCAATCAGGAGACCTAATGAAATTTCTTTGTATCCCTTGTGACGTCAAGATGGAAGTGCAGGTTGATGGCATCATGCCGGAAGAAAAGACTAATCTTGTCATGAAATTTAAATGTAAAAAATGCGGTCACAGCATCGCAATGCTCACCAATAAATTTGAAACCGAATTTGTCAGCAAACTGGGTGTCGAGTTGGGAGGCGCCACCGATGTCAGCACAGCCCCGATGGCGACAGTCAGTTCCTCTTTGGCCCAGGCCAAGGAAGAACTCAAGAAAACCAATCCGGAGGATGACCTCATCTGGACCGAAGAGGCTCTGAAAAGAATTCAGCGGGTTCCCTTTTTCGTGCGCGGCATGGCAAGGAAAACGGTCATCACCTTCGCTATGGAAAAAGGTGCCACTACCATTGACGCCAAATTGATGGACGAAGTCCGCGAAAAAGTAGGCATGTAGCCCACTAGGCGTGGGGCCAGCTTGCAATAGCTTAGTTTGCTAACAAAAAGTTGTCTCGCTTAATCTTGCTGTCTGCCTCCGGTGGCTCACCGGCACTAGGCATGGGGCCCGTACTGCATTGCCCAGACAGTTATCTGCACCCTCTCAGGCGCAATACATTAATAACTCCCCCTGGGGGACCGAGAGGGGGTTGCTCTGCCAGTACTTTACTCGTTGAGCCAACTACACCTCATGAGGGACACTGCTCCAGTGATGGCCAGGGTGTGGATGTTTCTGACGGGATTCATCATCCAACCCTCCCTTGCCCAACCCCTCAACTCATCGGGCTTGGGTCCCTATTGAAGAGGGGAAAGAAATACAATGAGGAGGACAAAAAAAACGGGAGCAGCTTGACCGCTACTCCCGTTCGGGTTGGAGCACCTAAGCCTGTATTCTCAAGCGCTCGAATTTATTTTGGTGTCCTTGACAAACGTACTTTGTCTGGAAATCCCTCCGCTATTTTTTAGAAAGGGGGGGGGTAACAGTAGAGGGACATCCATCCATCTTGATACTAACAAACCCACATTGCAATTCTGTTTCATTCATGTCCCAATTATGTCACAAAAATCAATGAATTAGAACCTAGTTTTCTTTGTTTTTGCAGGCCGAACACTCGCAAAGTTGCCGCAGGAGTTCGTGAGTATAAAGCCCTGTATCGTGCCCATCATTCCAATAAAACTGAATAGCATAAAGTCCAACTGCCTTAAGGTTTTGAGGGCGGATATCATCGGTTATGGAACCTGGAGCAATCATTTTTTTGCCACTCCATTCATCAATGCAATGCGCGCACGGGCAGTTTTCCCGTAAATTTTTAACCGAATAAGTTGAGTCGTGTCCATCGCTCCAAGTAATGCCTAGAGTCGACTCGTTAATCTGTTTGATACTCTTTGGTGCAAGAGCCGTCATGATTTTTTTCAATTCGTTTCAAGATTTCCAGGATAGTTCAAAGTCGGCGGAAACTTTTTCACCGCTATTGGCTTGATTGATACTGAGTTGCGCCGCCACCTGCCCGGCTAAAGCCTTATATGCCTGACTAGCAGGAGACTCGGGATGAGCCATGACTACAGGAATACCAGAGTCGCCCCCCTCCACAACCTCTTCGATAATAGGCACTTCGCCAAGAAGAGGAATGTTAAATCTATCGGCCAGGGTTTTGCCGCCGCCCTGACTGAAGATATAGTGTTTCTTATCGCAACCATCACAGACAAAATAGCTCATGTTCTCAACAATACCGAGAAGAGGAACTTTGACCTGCTGAAACATTTTCACGCCTTTATCTGCATCAATAAGGCTGATTTCCTGAGGAGTGGTCACGACCACCGCGCCGGAAAGGGGCGCCTTTTGAGTCAGGGTCAACTGCACATCGCCGGTACCCGGAGGCAGGTCGATGATCAGATAATCCAACTCGCCCCACTCCACGTTTTGCAAAAATTGTTGAATGATGCCACCCAACATGGGTCCACGAAGCATCAGGGGTTGCCCTTGTTTAGTTAAGAATGCGGCGGAAACCACCTTCAATCCATATTTTTCATGCGGGAAAAATTTGTTTTCTGAACCTACTTTTGGCGGAGAGATAGGAATACCCATCATCTGCGGTATGCTGGGACCATAAATGTCCGCATCCATCAAGCCAACACGGGCCCCCGTTAGGGATAATGCAATGGCCAAATTGGTGCTGACGGTGGATTTTCCTACACCACCATTCCCACTCGCCACA